>JAFANK010000190.1 GCA_019232725.1 Vulcanimicrobiota bacterium
CACACATGCGGGATTGGTCGGCGCCACCACAAACGTGGTTTCGGACAAGTTCATCTCGCGTGCGATGAGCTGCATCTGCTCGCCCGTCAGCCCTGCGGCGTCGGTGAACACGGCCAGCGGGTTGCCGGCGAACCGCTCTTCGGTGAAGACATCCACTTGCTCGAAGCGGTAGATCATGCCCCAGCAGTTTGTGCATCGCATCGGCAAGCCTTTCAAGGACTTCATCTGAGAGCGGCAAAAACGCGATGCGATGCGTGCTTTGGCATTGGCTGCGCTCCTCTGTGTCGTGGTGCTCGTCCCAAACGTGGCGCGGGGGCGCACGATCCAGGTTGCCGATGCCCGCTATATCGTCGGCGTCAGCGATCCGGAGATTGCGCCCGACGGCGCAAAACTCGCCTGCGTTGTCACGCGATCCGAGTATAAGACCAATAGTTATGACTCCGACATCGTGTTGGTGGACATCGCGTCGGGAGTGCAGCGCGTCCTGACCCGCGATCGCGAAGATGTCTCGGCGCCGCGGTGGTCGCCGACGGGAGACCGGCTTGCGTTCATCGCCCGCGACGGCGAAGGAAAAACCGCGGAAGATCAAGTCTATGTGATGCCGATGTCCGGCGGCGACGCGCGCAAAGTGACCGCTGCGCCTAATGGTGTGGAGGTCTTCGCGTGGCGGCCGGATGGGCGAGCCTTCGCGTACGTCACAGAACAAGGGCCACCGAATAAAGCGGCGATCGCCGCCGGTCACGACTACTTCGAAGTCGGCGATGACCCATTTCTGACCACCGCAGCGCCGCAGCCCCTGCGCCTGTGGACGGTCGACGCTGATGGCGGGCGTGCGCGACAGATCACGACAGGGTCGTGGAGCATTGCTACGCCTGACACGTCCGTGCCGCTATCCTGGTCACCAGATGGACGCGACATCGTGCTCGCGAGCGTGCCGACGCCGCATACGGGCGACGGCAACTTCTCGACGATCGTCATCGTCAATACGGCCACCGGATCGATCCGCAAGCTCACGCACCACAACCAAAATGAGCTGTACCCAGAGTTTTCACCCGACGGCCGGCAGGTCGCCTATTGGTATCCGATCGGCGGCGACTATCTCAACCAGCGCAAAGCGATGGTGGCGCCGTCATCCGGCGGCAACGGCGTGGTCGCCACAACCGCGCTCGACATCGACGTCAACGGCGTGCGCTGGATGCCCGACAGCCGTTCGCTCTTGATCGGCGGCGCGGAAGGCACGCGCGTGTCGCTATGGGTGCAACCGCTCGGCGGTGCGGCCCGCAAGCTCGATCTCGGCGATGTCAACCCATACAACGACTACTGGGTCGACATGACCGTCGCCAAAGATGGTGCGATCGCCTTTGCCGGTGGCGAACCCAAACGGCCGACGGAGCTTTACTACATGCGCTCCCCGTCGAGCCCTTTGCGTCGCCTCACGAATTTCAACGCTCGTACCACCGCGCTCGATATGGGTGCGACGGAAACCGTCACTTGGCGTGGACCCGATGGTTTCACTGAAGATGGCGTGCTCACGTATCCGGTGGGGTTCGTACGTGGCAAGCGCTATCCGCTCGTCGTGCACATCCATGGCGGCCCCGACATCGCGTCGACGACCGAGTTCTGGGACTGGTTGCAGATCCTCGCCGGGCGCGGTTACCTCGTCTTCCAACCCAACTACCGCGGCAGCGATGGTTTGGGCAACGCCTACCAGCGAGCAATCTTCAACGACGTCGCAAGCGGCGGCGGTAAAGATATCATGGCCGGCATCGCAGCCGTCGAGAAGAAGGGCATCGTCGACACATCGCGCATTGCCGTCGGCGGATGGTCGTATGGCGGCACCATGACGTCGTGGCTCATCGGCCACTACGCTATTTGGAAGGCTGCCGTGTTAGGTGCGGCCTACATGAACGGCGTCGAGGACCACGATCTGAGCGATTCCAACGTTTCGGACGTCGTCTACTGGCGAGGGTCGCCTTGGACCGGAGATCATATGCGCGATTACGAGCAGCAGTCGCCCATCTCATGGTGGAAGAACATCACGACGCCGACGTTGATCCTTTCCAACGCCGCAGACGTGCGCGTGCCGATCACGCAATCCTACGCGATGTATCACGCGCTCCAAGACAACCACGTGCCGGTGAAATTCATCGCCTGGCCGCACCCAGGCCACGAGCCCGCCGGTCCTGTGAGCTGGGAAGACCGCGACCAGCTTTGGCTCGACTGGCTGAGCACGTACCTGAAATGAGCCTTTTGCAAGCGCGTACCTGTCTCGCCATGCTGCTCGCCGTGCTCGCCTGCGGGCTTCCAGTTCGCTCGAATGCGCGCACGATCGAGCTCGCCGATCTTCATCACATGGTAGACGTCAGCAGCCCGAAGATCTCGCCTGACGGCACGAAGATCGCTTGCGTCGTGACCCGGCGCGACTATGCCAACAACGATTATAAGTCCGACATCCTGCTCGTCGACATCGCGACGGGGAACCAGCGTGTGCTGACCCACGACCGTGAGGATGTGTCGGGGCCGCAGTGGTCGCCCACCGGTGACCGCCTCGCGTTCATCGCAAGCGATGGCGACGCGGAGAACGCGGAAGAGCAACTCTACGTCATGCCGATGAACGGCGGCGACGCGCGCAAGGTGACCGATGCGCCCAACGGCGTTGAGGTGTTCGCCTGGAAGCCGGATGGATCGGCGCTCGCCTACGTCAGCGAGCAAGAGCCGCCGAACAAAGCCGCGATCGCGGCCGGGCACGACTGGTTCCAGGTCGGCAATGATCCGTATCTCACGAGCGAAGAACCGCAGCCGTTGCACCTATGGGTGGTCGGAGCAAACGGCGACGGGCTGCGCCGCATCACTGTAGGGCCATGGAGCATCGCAGCGCCCGACATTTCGGTACCGCTGTCGTGGTCGCCGACCGGGCGTGAGATCGTGTTGACGCAAGTCCCGTCACCTCACACAGGCGATGGCGACAAGTCGACCGTCATCGTCGTCGACGTCGAGACCAAGCAGATCCGCAAGCTCACGAGCCACACGCACTTCGAAGACTACGCGATGTTCTCACCGGACGGCACAAAAATCGCTTACTGGTACGCATTGCATGGCGACGACATGCACGAGAACAACGTCTTCGTCGCGCCTGCGCAGGGTGGCGACGGCGTCAACGTCCAGCAGGGTCTGGATCGCGACGTCAATGGTGCGCTGTGGATGCCGGACAGCAAGTCGCTCCTCATCGGCGCGCCGGACGCCACCCGCACATCGCTGTGGTTGCAACCGCTCGATGGCATGGCGCGCAAGCTGGACCTCGGCGATGTGGATCCGTCGAATGACGAGAATATCGACATGACGGTCGGCAAAGCCGGCGCGATCGCGTTTTCAGGGTACGCACATACCCAGCCGACCGAGCTCTATTACATGAGTTCGCCGCAATCGGCACCGCGCCGGCTGACCGATTTCAATCATGACATCGCGGCGCTCGATCTGGGCGCGTCGGAGACGATCACCTGGAAGACCTTCGATGGCATGACTGCCGATGGCGTGCTGACCTATCCGCCGGGCTATGTGAAGGGCCGCAAGTACCCGCTCATCTTGCGCATCCACGGTGGTCCGAATGAAGGATCGAATTCTGACTTCTACGATTTTGTGCAGCTGGCTGCGGCGCGCGGCTATCTCGTCTTCCAGCCCAACTACCGGGGCAGCGATAATCTCGGCGATGCGTTCCAGTACGCGACCTGGAACGATGGCGGCGACGGTCCTGGGCGTGACATCATGGGCGGGCTTGACGCTGTCGAACAGCTCGGCATCGTGGACACGTCGCGCATCGGCGTGGGAGGCTGGTCAAACGGCGGCTACATGACGTCGTGGCTGATCGGCCACTACCAAGTATGGAAAGCAGCGGTGCTCGGCGCGGCGTATACCGACTGCCTTGAAGACTACGACCTGAGCGATTCGAACGTGTCGGACCGCTGGTACTTCAAGGGATCGCCGTGGCTCGACGATCACATGGCGTCCTGCCGCGAGCAGTCATCGATCACGTATTGGAAGCACATGCGTACGCCCACGCTGATCTTTTCCAATACCGGTGACGTGCGCGTACCGATCACGCAAAGCTACGCCGTCTTCCACGCGCTCACGGACAATCACGTGCCGGTGAAGTTCATCGCCTGGCCGGAGTCAGGACACGAAGTATCGGGGCCCGTGCGCACCGACGATCTGTACCGGATGTGGCTCGACTGGTACGACCACTACCTCAAGTAAGTTTGTAGGGTAATAATGTAGGGTCGGCACTTTCCGTGCCGACCCCATCAGAATGCGTAACGCGCGATCTTATTCGTGCCTGACTCGACGATCCACAGGTGCTTGTCGGGCCCAAGGACCATGCCAACGGGCTGGCTGTCGGGCGACGGCAACGCAAATTCTTTGATGCGAGCAGTCGTCGTGTTAATACTGCCGATTTGCCCGGCGTTGCTCTCGCTGAACCAGATCTGCCCGTCCTCACCGACCGCGATGCCGCTCGCCGCGCTGTGACG
>JAFANK010000118.1 GCA_019232725.1 Vulcanimicrobiota bacterium
CCACGCCGCCGGTCTGCACGCGACCTACGAAGCGATCGAAAGCGACGTCGCCCGAGCGCCCGAACTTTTCGACCAGTTGCGCGCTGCCGGCTACGCCGGGTGGAACGCGACGACGCCGCTCAAGGACGCGGCCTTTTCGCTCGTCGACCACGTCAGCGACGAAGCGCGTGCCGCTCGTGCGGTCAACGCCGTGCGCAACGATAAAGACGGCACCTTGCAGGGCCACGAGACCGATGGTCTCGGACTCGTGCAGGCGCTCGTGGAGCTGTGGTCGTGGGATCCGTATGCAGGCACGGCGCTCGTCTTGGGGGCTGGCCCAGCCGCGCGTGCGGCGATCGAGAGCTTGCGCACGGTCGGCGCGACCGTCTCGTGTTGGGCGCGCGATGCTGAGCGCGCCGCACGCTTGGCGCCGCCCATCGCGGACCGCCCTGCGCTGGTCGTTTCGGCGCTGGCGCCCGATGCGACCGTGCCCGACTTCATCCTGCGTGCCGCAGACGACGACACGATGATCTTCGATTGCAACTATGGCCGAGACGGTTCCCCCGTGGCAGCAATGCGTGGTCGCTGGCGCACGAACGGCTTGCCGCTGCTGCTGCATCAAGGAGCGCTATCGTTCACGTGGTGGACCGGCAAAGCTGCACCACTGGACGCCATGCGAGCGGCGCTGGAAGCGCATCGCCGGTAAAGGCGCATCTCTTGCCGGACCGGACGAAATCGTTTTGACCGCCATCACGCCGCCTGGCCGAGAAGGCCGGACAAACAAGCCCTCATATGGCATGGACCAGCGCTAATTTAGGGCTTGCGGGACGAGGGTGCCGTTCAGCGTGCTGGAAAAAGTCAAGCGAGCCGGAGGGTTCTGGCGGCCTAGGCGTTCCGGGCCGGCTGCTGCTGGTATTATGGGAACGCGCCGCTAGATGCCGATAGCTATAGTACGTCCGCTGCGAGTCAGTCTGGGGACCGGACTTGTATGTGGTCCGGCGTCATCGTCCTCTTCGAAAAAGCGAGCGATACATGGCAGCTAATGTAAGCGATCTTCTCGGTCTGCGCATGGATGAACTGATGCGCGTGACGATCGAGCGCGGCGCATCGGACCTCCATATGAGCGTCGGCTTGCCGCCGATGCTACGCATCGATGGACGCCTCACGCCGACAGAATTTCCCAAACTCAATCCGGACGACACCAAGCGTCTCATCTACAGCATCCTCACCGACCAGCAAAAAGAGAAGTTCGAGAAAAATCTCGAGCTCGACTTCTCGCATGGCTTGAAAGGTTTTGGCCGGTTCCGTATCAACGCGTTTCGCCAGCGTGGCGTGATCGGCGCCGTGTTCCGTGCGATTCCGTCTTCGGTGCCGGCGCTGGGCAGCCTCAACCTGCCCCCTGTCATGGGCGACCTGACGATGCGACCGCACGGCCTCATCCTCGTCACCGGGCCGACCGGTTCAGGCAAATCGACCGCGCTCGCGTCGATGATCGACGTGATCAACTCGACCATGGCGCGCCACATCCTCTCGATGGAGGATCCGGTCGAGTACCTGCACTTCCACAAGATGTCGATCGTGAACCAGCGCGAGATCGGTCACGACTCGTTCAGTTTCTCCAATGCCTTGCGCGCCGCGTTGCGCGAAGATCCCGACGTCGTCCTGGTCGGCGAAATGCGCGACATGGATACGATCGCGACCACGCTGACCATCGCCGAGACGGGCCACCTCGTTTTTGCCACGTTGCACACGTCCGACGCCGCCCAGACCATCGACCGCATCATCGACGTCTTCCCCGCCCATCAGCAGCAGCAGATCCGCGTGCAGCTCGCCTCGGTCATCGAGGCGATCGTCTGCCTGCGCCTACTGCCGCACGCATCGGGCGTGGGGCGCGTTCCGGCGGCCGAGGTCATGATCGCGACGCCGGCCATCCGCAACCTGATCCGCGAGAACAAGACGCACCAGATCCACAACGCCATCGTCACGAGCCGCGGGATGCACATGCAGACCTTTGACATGTCGCTCCGTGACCTCGTGCGCAAACACATGATCACCGAAGACGAAGCGCTTGCCGCGTCCACGCATCCGGAAGAGCTTCGTAAGCTCATCGAGGGAGCATGACAAAGGGGGACCGGATACCGTGATTCAGTACAACTTATGGTGGCTGCTCATCCTACTAGCGATCATTCTGGTAGGCCAAGCGGCCAAGCTCTAGGGGGACGGGCACATGATACAGACATCGCTGTGGTGGCTGCTCATACTTCTCGTCATCATCTTGGTCGGTCAAGCCGCTAAGCTCTAGAAAAGAAGCTCGAGGAACGATAAGCGCATGCCCAGTTTCGCCTACCAAGCCAAGGACGCCAGCGGCAAGTCCGTCAACGGCGTAATCGAAGCGGAAAACGAGCGCGTCCTGCGCGCGAAGCTCCGCGAGATGAACTATTACGTCACCGGCATCACGCAGAAGCAGACGGCCGGCCTCAACGCCGACGTCGGTTCGATGTTCGGCGGTATCCTCGGCAAGTTCAAGGGGGTCAGCGAGCAGGCGCTCGTGGTCTTCGCCCGTCAGTTCGCTACCATGATCAACGCGGGTCTGGCGATGGTGCGCTGCCTTGACGTGCTGGGCATCCAGACAGAAGACGCGCAGCTCAAACCCGTGATCGTGCAAGTGCGCCGTGAGGTCGAGGGCGGCTCGACCTTGGCCAACGCGCTTGGCAAATTCCCCAAAGTCTTCTCACCGCTGTTCGTCAACATGGTGCGCGCTGGTGAGCTCGGCGGTATTCTCGACGAAGTCCTCAACCGGTTGGCGGGCTTCCTCGAAAAAGACTTCAACCTGAAGAAGAAGGTCAAGTCGGCGATGACCTACCCGATGGTCATCCTCGTGATGGCGATCGCCATCGTGATCTTCCTCGTCACCTTCATCCTCCCGACGTTTGTCAGTCTCTTCGAAGGCATGCAGATGAAGCTGCCGCTGCCGACCAAGATCCTGATCACGTTCACGAATGGCGCGCGCAACCCGGTCGCGCTGCTCATCACGGCGGTCGTCGTCGTCGGCGGCTTCATCCTCTTCAAGCGCTGGACGTCCACGCAAGCCGGTCGCTACCAGTTCGACAAATTCAAACTCAAGCTGCCGGTGTTCGGCATGCTCATCCGCAAAGTCGCGATCTCGCGCTTCTGCCGCACGCTCGG
>JAFANK010000172.1 GCA_019232725.1 Vulcanimicrobiota bacterium
GAGCAATGCCCCTGTGACGTCAAACGATGCATTGAGCTTGCTGACAAGCGCGTAGGGTGCGACGTTTGAGCTATAGGATGCGGCGTCGATCACGAGCGTGCCGCCAGGCTGCTCGCGCACCCGTGCACCGAGGCTCTCCAAGATCGCGGCCATCACGTCGACGTCGGTGATGCGTGGCACGTGGTGCAGCACCACCTCGCCCTCGCATAAGATAGAGGCGGCCATGATCGGCAAGGCGGCATTTTTCGCGCCGGGCGGCGCGAGCGACCCTTCGAGGCGGTGGCCGCCTTCGACGATCAGCCGGGTGCGCAGCCCCTCGAGTTCGTCCATCGTTCCTGGCAGGTCAGAGCGGCCGAGCGGTGATCGCTAGGCGAGCGTGCGCCCATGCCACGTCACGCCGTTCGTGGGCGTCGTCAGCGCCTTTTTTCTGGCTCAGCGCTTCTTCTGCCCGCTTCAGATCGGCACGTGCGGCCTCGACATCGATCTCATCACGCGAAAGCGCCAGGTCGGTCAGGATGACGACGTGATCCGGCAAGATCTGCATGAAGCCGCCATCGACCGCGAACTGGATACGCTCGGTAGCGCGTGACGCGGACTGATCGTCTCCGGCGGCGCCAGCGGCAATCGTTGCGCTGACGACGCCGGTGCGCAGCGTCGTGAGCATCGGCGCGTGATGTGCAAGCGCGCCGAGATCACCCGCTGCTCCCGGGGCCACAACGAGTTCAGCTTCGCCCTGGAATTTGAGGGCGCTCGGCGTGACGATGGACAGACGCGTTCGAGCGGGCACGGGCTACGCCTTGGCCGCCATTGCCTCGGCGTTCGCTTTGGCTTCGTCGATGTTGCCGCACATGTAGAACGCCTGCTCCGGCAGGTCGTCGAGTTTGCCCTCGACGAGCTCCTTGAATCCTGCAATCGTCTCTTTGAGCGGCACGTACTTGCCTGTTCTGCCCGTGAATGCTTCCGCGACGAAGAATGGCTGGCTCAAGAACCGCTGTATCCGGCGCGCGCGACGGACCGTCACTTTGTCCTCTTCGGAAAGCTCCTCGACGCCCAAGATCGCGATGATGTCTTGCAGATCGCGGTTGCGCTGCAAGATCTCTTGCACGCGCCGCGCGACTTGGTAGTGCTCCTCACCCACAAAGCGTGGCTCGAGCAAACGCGACGTGGATGCGAGCGGATCAACAGCCGGGTAGATGCCCTTGTCCGAGATCGAACGCGACAGCACGGTCGTGGCGTCCAGATGGGCAAACGTGGTGGCGACCGCTGGATCGGTCAAATCGTCCGCCGGCACGTAGACCGCCTGCACCGAGGTGATGGAGCCTTTTCGCGTGGAGGTGATGCGCTCTTCGAGCGCGCCCATCTCCGACGCGAGCGTGGGCTGGTAGCCGACCGCTGACGGCATCCGGCCAAGCAACGCCGACACTTCCGATCCTGCCTGCACGAAGCGGAAGATGTTGTCGATGAAGAGCAGCACGTCTTTGCCTTGCTCGTCCCGGAAGTACTCGGCCATGGTGACGCCGGTCAGGCCGATGCGCAGGCGCACGCCCGGCGGTTCGTCCATCTGACCGAAGACGAGCGCGGTCTTGTCGATGACGCCCGAGTGCTTCATCTCAAGATAGAGATCGTTGCCTTCGCGTGTGCGCTCACCGATGCCGGTGAACACCGAGTACCCGCCGTGCTCGGCAGCGATGTTGCGGATGAGCTCTTGGATGAGGACGGTCTTGCCCACGCCGGCGCCCCCGAAGAGCCCGACCTTGCCGCCGCGGACATAAGGCGCCATGAGGTCGATGACCTTGATGCCGGTCTCGAACATCACGGTCGTGGGATCTTGATCATCCACTTTGGGTGCGGCGCGATGGATCGGCATGTGTTTTGCCGCCTCGACCGGTTTGTCCGAGTCGATGGCTTTTCCCAACACGTTGAAGATGCGCCCCAGCGTCGCTTCGCCGACGGGCACAGCGATCGGTGCACCCGTGTCCTCGACGTCGGCGCCGCGCACCATGCCTTCGGTGGATCCCATCGCCAGGCAGCGCACCTGATTGTTGCCTAATTCGCTTTGCACTTCCAGCGTCAGCGGTATGCTTTGGCCGTCCACGCCCGCGATCGTGGTGAGCAGGGCCGTGTTGATGTCGGGCAGTGCGTCGGCGCTTGGGAACTCGACGTCGACGACGTTGCCAAGGATCTGGGTGACCTTGCCGGTAGCAGCCATATCTTGTTTCCTTCTTATTCTATCCCTTAAGCGCTTCGGCGCCGCCGACGATCTCCAAGATCTCCTTGGTGATCGCAGCTTGCCGGGTCTTGTTCATGACGAGGGTGAGCTCGTCGATGAGCTTGCCCGCGTTGTCAGTAGCGTTGGTCATCGCGATGAGCCGCGCCGCAAACTCGGATGCTTGCGTCTCAAGCAACGCCTGGTAGATCGTGAACTCGAGATACTTGGGCAGGAGCGCAGCGAGCACCGCGCCCGCGTCCGGCTCGAACTCAAACGCGTTACGCAAGCCCGGCTTCTCCTCAGTCGCGGCCCGGTCGGTTGCTGCTTGCGTGGTACCGGTGGCTGATATCGGCAGCAGTCCTTGCGGTGTCGGCCGCTGGACGATCGTCGAGACGAACCGGCTCGAGACAAGCGTGACGTCGTCGACCTTCCCGCTAAGGAAGTCGTCCGACAGGCGATGCGCGATCTCGCGTGCCAGCGCAGGAAATGGTGCGCTCTGCAGCGGCCAATCAGCCTCGATCACCTGCGTAGTGTTGCGCACCTGCACGCGACCTTTGGTACCCACGAGATAGAAGCGCGGCCGTTGTGCTTCGCGGGCGATGGAGAGCGCTGCCCGTACGAGATTGGAGTTGAACGCTCCCGCCAATCCTTTGTCGGCGGTCATGAGCAGGATGCCGCTCGACTGCACCTCGCGCCGTTCGAGCAACGGATGGCGCGCGCCGCCGGTTTTCGCAAGCTCGCCAAGACAGGCGCCAATGGCTTGAGCGTACGGGCGAGCCGCACGCATTGCCGCTTCGGCTCGGCGGATCTTCGCGCCGGCCACCATCTTCATGGCGCGCGTGATCTGCTGCGTGTTCTTCAGGCTGCGGACGCGGTCTTTAAGCTGGCGCAGTGTCGCCATCTAGAACCGTTTCTTGAACTCGGCGATCGCCGCGTCAAGCTGCGTGCGCAGCTCGCTTGGGATCTCCTTGCGATCGGCGATCGTCTTCGGGATGTCAGGATGCGCCGTGGTCAAGAACTCGTAGAACTCCTTGTGGAATTGCGCGATGCGCTCGGTGGGGATGTCGGCGAGGAAGTCGTTGACCGCGACGTATAGCTCGATAACCTCGCGATCCAAGGACAGCGGATCGAACTGCGGCTGCTTGAGCGTCTCTGTGATCTTCTCACCGCGCGAGAGCTGCGCTTGGGTCGCTTTGTCCAAGTCCGACGAGAGTTTCGAGAACGCCGCCAGATCGCGATACTGCGATAGCTCCAAGCGCAGTTGTCCGGCCACCGACTTCATCGCTTTGGTCTGCGCCGCGCCGCCGACCCGCGACACCGACAGACCGACATCGATGGCCGGCCGGATGCCGCTATAGAACAGGCCGGTCTCAAGGTAGATCTGCCCATCCGTGATGGAGATCAGATTGGTCGGGATGTACGCGGAGACGTCGCCCTGTTGGGTTTCGATGACGGGCAGCGCCGTCATCGACCCACCACCGAGCTCGTCTGAAAGCTTGGCGGCGCGCTCGAGCAGACGCGAGTGCAAATAGAAGATGTCGCCGGGATACGCCTCGCGCCCGGGCGGACGGCGCAGGATGAGCGAGATCTCGCGATACGCTTGGGCGTGTTTGGACAAGTCGTCGTAGATGACCAGAACGTCTTTACCCTGGTACATGAGCTCTTGGCCCATCGCGCAGCCGGCGTACGGCGCGATGTAGCGCACGCTGGCCGGATCCGACGAGTTGGCGGCCACGATGGTCGTGTAGTCCATGGCGCCAGCGTCGGTCAGGATCTTGTACAACTGCGCCACAGTGGACGTCTTCTGCCCGATCGCCACGTAGATGCAGATGACGTTCTTGCCCTTTTGGTTGATGATCGTGTCGATAGCGATCGCCGTCTTGCCGGTTTGCCGGTTGCCGATGATGAGTTCGCGCTGACCCTTGCCGATGGGGATAAGCCCGTCAATGGCCTTGATGCCGGTCTGCAGCGGCTGGCTCACGGGCTGGCGTTGCACGACCGTGGGCGCCTGTGTTTCGATGGGCCGCGTGCGCGTCGTGGCGATGGGACCCTTGTCATCGAGGGGCTGGCCCAGCGGATCGACGATGCGGCCGACGACTGCGTCGCCAACGGGCACAGAAACAATGCGCCCGGTGCGGCGCACCGTGGCTCCCTCTTTTATGTCAGCGTCCGAGCCCAGGATCACGACGCCGACGTTATCCTCCTCGAGGTTGAAGGCGATGCCCAAAAGCCCGTTGGGGAACTGCACGAGCTCGCCCATTTTGACGGCGGTCAGACCATAGACGCGAGCGATCGAGTCGCCGACCTCGATGACCGTTCCAACTTCGTCCTCGCGCGTCTCCGTGCGCGCGCTGGCGATCTGCTGTTTGAGAATTCCGGCGATTTCGTCGGCGTTGATCATGACTCTCTTCCTTTTGGTTGTCCATTCGGCGCCCCGTTCGGGGAAACGGCCGTCCAGGAGTCCGTGGTGGCTAGCAAGTGCCGGCGCAATTCTTCGAGCTTGCCCGAAACGCTCGCGTCCACATAGCGATCGCCGACCTGGACGACAAGGCCGCCCAAGAGCTCCGGCGTGACACGCGTTTGTGGGATGACGTCGCGTCCGTACAGGTTCGACAGACGCGTGCGGAGCTCATCGAGCTGCGCAGCATCTAGTGGCATGGGTGTGCCGACCGCCGCCGGCGCGCGGCCAGCCTCACGGTCGAGCATCTCGTGCAGCTGGCGCGCCACGATGGGCAACAGATTCTCGCGGCGCTTGCGCGCGAGCAACACGAGAAAATTGAGCGTGAGCTCGCCGGCGCGGCCATCGAGCACGCTGTGCAGGATCTGTTCTTTGACGTTGCGGTCGACGACGGGCGACTCGTAGAAGTCGCGCAACTCCGGATCGGACGCAAGCGCGCGCACGAAGCTATCGATCTCTGCCGTGACGTGCGGAAGCTCGCCGCGTTCCTTGGCCAATGCGTACAGCGCCGTGGAGTAGCGCTGGGCGATGCTGTCCTTAAGCACGGGTTCGCTCCAGATCGGCGATCAGACGGTCGACGAGTATGTCTTGCTTTGATGGGTCGATGATGCGCTTGGCCAACTCCTGAGCTTGCGTATGCGCCTGCTCGACCGTCTCTTCAAGCAGCTCGCGCCGCACGCGGTAGCGCTCGCGCTCCAACTCGCCGCTCGCGTGGTCGAGGATGCGCTGTGCATGCTCTTGCGCTTCCACGCGCTCGTCAGCGATGAGCTTTGCGGCTTGGGCTTGGCCGACTTGCACCATTCGAACGGCGTCGACCTTGGCTTGTTGGATGGCGCCTTGCGCAGCAGTGACGGCCGCTTCCCTCTGCGCACGATGGGCCTGAGCGTCAGCGACGATCTTGTTCTGGGCTTCTTGGTGCGCGACAAGCATTTTGACGCCGTACCGGTTCCATAACCAGATGATGGCGCTCACGAAGACGATGAAGTCGATGACTTTCGCGATGAAGACCGGATCGGTGAGGTTGGCAACGTTCATGTCGTCATGCGACCTGTTCGAAGCCTGTTGCTCGCGACACCATTGCCTCGGCCAGCTCCTTGACAAACCCTTGCTGCTTCTCGAGCGCTTGCGTCCGCTCAGTGGCCACAGTGGCGTGTGCAAGCTGAACGGTTGCAGCCGCTTCTTCAGACGCTTTGCGTTCGATGCGATGCGCTTCGTCGGACGCCTGCCCTGCAGCCACCCGCATCGCTTCGTCCGTACGCCGTCGAGCGTCGGCCAATATCGCGTCCGCCTGCGACTGCAGGCTCGAAGCTTTGGCCGCCATCTCGTCGCCTTCGTGATAGAGGCGTTTGACGAACGCTTGACGCTCTTCGATCGCTCGTCGAGTCGGCGCGATGAACAAATAATTCAACAGCACCCAGAACAAGATGAAGTTCAGGATTTGGACGAGGAAGGTGCCGTCGATCGAGAGCAGCATGCGCCGTCTAGTGACCGCCCAGTACTGGCGTGAGGGCTTTCATGACGCCCAAGCCACCGCCACCGATGAGCAGGAAGAACGCGAGCGCGATCGCGATGATCGGGAACGCTTCCAGAATGCCGAAGCCGAGGAAGTAGAAGAAGAAAATATTCGGCCGTGCTTCGGGCTGCCGCGCGATGGATTCCACCGCCTTGCTGCCGATGATGCCGTCACCGATGGCCGAGCCGAATGCCGCGAAGCCGACCATCAGCGCGAAGCCGACGATCACCGAAGCGGTCAGGATTGCATTTTCCACAAGTGTACTCCCTTTCTTTAGTGTTCCAGCGACTCTTGTGTGGGCGTGATGAGGTACGCGATGGTCAAAAGCGTGAAGACCGCGGCCTGGATGACGCCGACGGCGAGGTTGAACGCATAGATCAAAATGGGTGCAACGACGGCGGTCTTGGAGATGACGCCGAGGTTGGCGTTGATGATGACGGAGACGACCAGCAACAAAATCTCACCGGCGAAGATGTTGCCGAAGAGCCGCATGGCAAGCGTCACTGGACGGGCGAGCTCATCGATGATGTTGATGGGCAGCATGAGGATGCCGAGGAGCAGCGGTTTGATGACGAGATGTTTGTAGTAGCCAAGCCCGTGCCGGCTGATGCCGACGATCTGTATCAACAAGATCGTCGTGACGGAGAGCGCCGCCGTCGTATTCAGATCCGCTGTGGGCGACTTGCCGATGAGGGGGAAGAGACCGACTTCATTGAGCAGCAAGATGAAGACGAACAGCGAGATGATGAACGGGACGAAGGGCAAGCCGTTACGGCCAAGGATCCCGGTCGTCGTCTCGGCCAGGTAGCTCACGATGAGCTCCATGACGCTATATCGCTTAGAAACGACGGTCACCGGGTGCGTGGCCGCGAGCAATCCGACGATGAGGAGCGCGAGCGCCATCGCGATCCAGGTGATGATCACCGTGTCAGCGTGCACCGTGTTGAACGGCGCCGGCATGAACCCGATGTGCCAAAGCGGATGGGAGCCGACGGTTTCCTGCATCGCTTCCTTTAGATAGGCGTCTGGACCGTGCTAGAGCCGGGCGCGTCCGTGGAGGCGCACTCGGATACGATTTGTTTCCGGTATGTGAGAATTGCCACTGCCAACGGTGCGACAAATCCGGCAAGGTACGTGAAGTAACCGATCCATGGTCCGCGTCCGACGATGAGCAGCGGTGCAGCACCGGCTACGAACACGCGCACGAGTGATTCGATAGTCAAAAACGGCATGTAACCGCGCCCGCCTTTCGTCAGCCGGTTGAAGCCTGTAGCGATATGGAAGAGATAGGCCAAACCGATGAGCGTACCGGCGATGAGCGCAAGCGCAGCGATTCGCGAGTGACCAAATGTCGCAAGCGCGACCGCTGCTATCGCGGCAATCACAAGACTGCGCGTTGCGACCGCTGCGGCAAAGGGGCGGACCTTTTCCATGGGTCCGGCGTCGTTCGTTCCGGGCGTGCCAACCGACCTTCAGATGCGTGTCGGACAAGGCGACGAGGGCGGCACGTAAAGTGCCGCCCCTACATTACGATTCTACATCTGGCTGCGGAGTTGGCGGAACATTGAAACGATGCCAGCGATGAACCCAAGCACGATGCCGACCGGAATCGCCCAGTCCCAGTGCAGCGTGCGAGAGGCAAGCCAACCGAGCAAAAAGCCAACGATGAGCGTGCCGATGACCGACATGCCGGCGCTCCCTAATGTGCCAAGCGAAAGCGGATTTTGTTGTTTCATGCTGGATTGAACTCATCGGGGCGCGGCGCATCGCGCTCAAATGCCAGCAACCCTTGCGCAATGCGGCGTGCTGCCTGACCGTCGCCATACGGATTGACCGCTCGCGCCATTTTCTGATACGCCGCTTCGTCGTCGAGCAGCTCATCGATCTGTTTGACGATTCCATCTTCTTCCACACCGGTGAGGCGCAGCGTACCGGCCTGCACGCCCTCGGGCCGCTCGGTGACACGACGCAACACCAGCACGGGTTTGCCCAGCGTCGGCGCTTCTTCTTGCAAGCCGCCCGAATCGGTCGTCACGAGCGTCGCTTGTCCGATCGTCGCGACAAGTTGTCCATATCGCAGCGGCTGCATCAGATGGACGCGTGGCATCCCTTCAAGGTTTCGGCGTACTGCTTCCACGATGGGGGGATTCGGATGCACGGGCCAGACCAGTGACACGTCGCTGTGACGTTCGAGCACGCGCCGCAATGCCCGGCAGATGGCTTCGAGCGGGCGGCCAAGATTCTCACGGCGATGCGCTTCTGCGAAGATCATGCGCGGCGTCGACACACGCACCGCATCTGCATCTTTGACCGTCGCATGTACTTGCTGAAACGCGTCGATGACCGTATTGCCGGTGACAAGAATCGAGCGCGGGTCTTTGCCCTCTTGTAACAAGTTCTGTTTGGCGAGCGGCGTCGGGGCGAAATGATACGTGGCCAATACTGCGGTCAGGCGACGGTTGATCTCTTCAGGAAACGGTTCATAGATCGTGCTGGTTCGCAGGCCCGCCTCCACGTGGCCGACCGGAATCTTCTGATAATATGCGGCGAGGGCAGCAGCAGTAGACGTGGTGGTGTCCCCGTGCACGAGCACCACGCCCGGCTTGACATCCGCCAGCACGGTGCCGACACGTTCGAGCACGCGGGTGGTGACGTCGGTCAGCGACTGGCCTTCGGTCATGACGCCCAGATCGTATTCGGTCTTGATGCCGAACAACTCGAGCACTTCATCGAGCATCTCGCGATGCTGTGCGGTCGCGATCGTGACGCAATGAAGGCGTGGCTCAGCTGCAAGCGCTTTGATGACCGGCGCCATCTTCACCGCGTCTGGCCGAGTACCGAAGATGACAGCGACGACGAGAGGCTTCGTGCTCAAAAGACGTGGGGGCCGCCGGGCCGCGATAGCACGATCGCGATCGCGCCTAAGATGCCACACACGATGTAGATGAGGTTGACGACTTGGCGCTGGGAAAGCCCGACATCGAGCAGTTGATGGTGCACGTGGCTGCGATCGGCGTCGAACAGCGGCGCGCGCTTGCTGATACGTGCGATCATAACCCGAGCCGTATCCAAGATAGGCACGCCCAGCACGATGAGCGGCACGAGCAGCGAGATGCCGACGGCAACTTTTTCGGTCCCCATGACTGCGGCACTCGCGAGCACAAAGCCCACGAAGAGCGCTCCGCCGTCGCCCATGAAGATGCGAGCCGGATGATAGTTGAACGGCAAGAAGCCGGCCGCCGCGCCGCCGAGCGCACACATGGTGATGGCCACGAGATACTCGTGGTGCCACCACGAGACGATCACCATCGTCACCGAGCTGATGAGCGTCACGCCGGTGACAAGCCCATCCAGTCCGTCGAGGAAGTTGATGGCATTGACCATCCCCAGATACCAGAAGATCGAGAACGGGATGGCAAGCCACCCTAAAAAGACGTAGCCCACATGCGGCAGGGTGAAGCCGAACACGGTGAACTTGTACAGGATCACGGTGATGGCGGCGACGATCAGTTGCGACAAGAATTTGCGGCCGGGCCGCATGCCCATGATGTCATCCCACAGTCCGACGCCCAGCATGAGCGTAGCACCGAAGAGCAACCCGATGATATGCGCGAGGTCCCGCGTCCCCAGATAATGATGGATGACAAAATTGTTCGTCAGCGCCACGTTGAGCATGGCGAACAGCGCCAGCATAAACCCCAAGAAGATCGCGAGGCCGCCCAGCCGTGGCGTCGGCTGTGAATGCACACGGCGGTCGCCATCGGGCTCGTCGAACACGCCCAATGCGAACGCCATGCGGCGTACCAAGGGCGTGACCACAGCACACGATGCTGCGGCCAGCACAAACGTCAAGCCGCACAACCAGTAGATGTCGATGTTTATCAGGCGCTGATACACTCCGTTAGCCTGTCATGGCGTCGAAGCGCTCGACTGCGATGTTGGCCTCGGCCAAAAGCTCAAACGCCAGCGGGTCCTCGTACTGCTCCTCATACACGACGCGCGTGACGCCTGCGTTGATGAGCAGTTTGGTGCAGTTCAGGCATGGGTTGTTGGTGCAGTACAGGGTTGCGCCTTCGATGGAGATGCCATGGCGGGCCGCCTGGACGATCGCATTCTGTTCGGCATGCGTCGATCGCGCGCAATGGCCGTTTTGCAAATCACCGCCATCAGTGTGATCGCAGTGGCGAAGCCCGGCTGGCGCGCCGTTGTAGCCGGTCGCCAAGATGAGCTTATCCTTGACGAGCACCGCTCCGACGGCCTTGCGCGAACACGTGGCCCGCGTGGCGACTGCACGCGTGATCGCGTGGAAGTATGCACCCCACGATGGACGGTCGTGCAAGTGCGGATTGGCCACCGGCGCCTGGCTGCTCAACGGATCCCCGTGGTGCGCAGCGACGCATGCAGCGCAACTTCAGGAATGCGGCCTGCACCGGCGCCGAAGAGCCGGTCGCCGGCATCACCAAGACCCGGCACGATGTAGCCGTGGTCGTTGAGATGCCGGTCGACGGCGCACGTGAATGCGCCGATCTGCGGGTGCGCCTTGAACAGTGCTTGGACGCCTTCGGGTGCCGCGATCAACGAGATATAGCGCAAATCTTCGATGCGGGCCCCACGCTCGAGCAACAGCGAGATGGTGGCGACGGCCGATGCGCCAGTGGCCAGCATCGGATCGAGCACAAATGCACGCCAACCTTCGAGCTTGCCCGGTAGGTTCACATAGTACGGCACAGCGCCCAACGTATCCGGATCGCGATACACGCCGATGTGTGCGACCGTCGCCTGCGGCATCAGCGCGTGAAAGCCGGGCACAAGCCCGAGGCCGGCCCGCAAAATCGGCACGAGCAGCGGCACCCGGCTGACGGTCTTCGCGGGTGACCAGTCGAGCGGCGTCGCCACCTGCGTGTCGGTGACTTCAAGATCCGCGGTTGCGGGCCACGCCAAGAGCGTCGCGAGCTCAGCGCACAACTCACGGAACTCTTTGTTCGGTGTGGCCGCATCGCGTAGGCGCCCAAGCTTGTCGGCGACGAGCGGATGATCGACCAGATGCAGCCGCGGAAAATCCGGATGCTTGTATACGCCTTTGGGTGCGTTGGTTGAACGGGTCACGTCGTCGCTCTAAGGAACGCCAAAGCGTCCGGTAAGCTCGTAGACGCGGGCACGCAGGCGCTCGCGTTGCTGGTC
>JAFANK010000193.1 GCA_019232725.1 Vulcanimicrobiota bacterium
GTCCGCTGGCCGGACGAGGCGCTTGCCGACGTGACGCTCGACGAGAACACCTATATTGCCGTGCTCACGCACGACGAAAAATTCGACGATCCGACGCTGCGGCGTGCGCTGCCGAGCCACGCCCACTACGTCGGAGCTATCGGCTCAAGAAAAACACAGGGCCTGCGCCGCGAGCGCCTGCTCGAGGCAGGCATGCCCGACGACGTTGTTGCCCGGCTGCACGGACCGATCGGTCTTGATATCGGAGCACAATCGCCTGAAGAGATCGCCGTCGCGATCTTAGCCGAGATGATCGCGGCGAAATATCAGCGCGGCGGATTGCCGCTGCACGACCGCGAAGCGCCGCGTATCCACGTATGAGCGCCGGCGGGCGTCACTCGCTCACCACGATCACGTCGTGACCGCGATGCTCATCCAAGAACGCGAGTCCCTCGTCCATCCACGTATCAAGGCCTGATGAGGAGTGTTGCGCGACTTCGCGCACGACATGTTCCCGGTCGCGCAGCCATCGCAGGTGGAGCAGTCCCTGATTGAGCCAGCGTACTTCGCCGCAGTCTTGGCACGCGAAGCCGTGGCGTCCGCCCGGTATGCCCGTCACGCAGGCGAAGGAGCTGCGACCGCCTGCGCCGTTTGTTCCCCGATGGACAGCGGCGTGATGAGCGGTTCTTCTGACGGCGCGAGCTCGATGACGAGCAGGGCCAAATCATCATTGATGCGGCCACCCGCGGCGCGGGTCACGGCAGCGACGATGTAGTCTGCAAGCTTTTGCGGTTGCCTGGGTGCCTCACGGATGATCCGCATCGCCCCCGTGTCGTCGATCATGATGCCAGCAGTATCGCGCGCTTCGGTCAGGCCGTCCGTCGCCAGCACGAGCGTATCATGCAGGAGGAGTGGCTCCTCAACCGTTGGGAAATCGTCTTCCAGACGCAAGCCGATGAGCGGGCCGGTCACCGGCAACTGTCGCACGTCGTCCGCGCGTCGCAAGTAGACCGGGGAGTGGCCGGCACTTGCATAGCGCAACGTGAGGGCGACGCAGTCCAAGACACCCGCGAACAGGCTGACGAAGGAGGTCTCATCGCGCGTCGATTTGATGAACGACGCGTTGAACTTACGCAGCAGGAGCGACGGGTCGTCGTGCTCTTCGGCCAACGCGCGTAAAGAGAACTTCACAAAGGCGGTGTCGACGGCTGCATCGAGACCTTTGCCGCTCACATCTGCGACCACGATCAAGCAGCGGCGGTCATCGATGCGGTGCACGTCGAAGAGATCGCCCCCGACCGCCACGTTGCGAGCTGCCGAGACATACGCTGTGCCGACTTGCAGGTACGGCACGACATCCCAGCCGCTGAGAAACGCGCGCTGCAACGTATCGCCCACGATGCGTTCGCGATCGAGCGCTGCCTGGGTCCGCGAACGCACGATATCGGCGACGATAGCGGACAAGCCGAAGAGCAGCATCAAGGCCGCGGTGAGCAATGCAGCGCGTAACAGAAGCGTCTTGACGGCGCTCTGCGCTGCGGCCGAATCGTCGTCCAGCATGACCGACAAGCGGTCCTGATCGCGGCGGATCTGTTGCGCGAGCACCTTTGCCGCTTGCAAGCGCTCACGCTGATCCGGTGCGTTCGGCTTGGCGATCAGCGGCTCAGCGACCGTCCGCTCCCAGGTCTCGTGCGCGCCCTGCATGTCATCGGCGATGACGACGCCATCCGAGAGCGATGCTTGAGCGAGGTCGGAACGTAGCTCTTGCGTGTGTTGGACGAACGCCGGATGCGCGACGAAGTAGGAATCGAGGAACACCTTCTGTCCGGAGACCAAAAAGCCGCGCAGCGACGTCTCTTGTTCCAGCTCACTGCGCATACAGGCATCGAGTTGTCCCTGCGCAAGTGAGAGCGAGTTCTGCCGAGTATATGCATGGGTGACCCGCACGTAGGTGACGACCGAGCCGGCGATGGACACCAAGAGCGCAAGCACAAGGACAGCCGCCGCCGTGTAAGCGGTTCCGCTGAAGCTCGTGTTCGTCGCCGCGTTTTGCGCGTCAAAGGCGCGGCCAAAGAATCGTCGCATGCCGTTCAATGTACCATTGGCCTGGCCAGTATGCTCGCTGCCAAGCCGGGGACGGATATCTTCGGCGAGTGCGTAAGTGACGACCTGTCACAGGTCGTTTGAAACGTCCCGGTCCGCCGCCATGCATTCCGTAAAGCGGCGAAGCTTAATGCGTCCTAAACGTGGTCCTGTCGACAGTTACGCTCGAACGTCGGCAAACGCTTCTGCGATCACGCGCTCGAGTTCACCGCTCTCCAACATGGGGCCCAAGATGTCCGTATCGCCGTAAAACGTGCCATTGATAAAGACTTTGGGAAGCGTGGGCCAGTTTGTCATCTCGGTCAGCGCCTGGCGCTTGGGCTCATCCGCCAGCGCGTCGATGACCTCAAACGGGAAGCCGATCTGATTGAAGAAGTCAATAGTTTCCAAGGTGAAACCGCACCGCGGCGCTTGCTTGGTCCCTTTCCCATAGACAAGTATCTTGTGCCGTTTGATTTCCTGGTCGATTTCAGACTTCAGCTCTTCGGTCATCGTGTCACTTCCGTTTTCAGCTCGACGGCGTGCAGCCGCCCATCTTTGAGTGCCGACGCGAGCGCATCATAGATCATTCGATGCTGGTCCAGCAACGGCTTTCCCACAAATGCCTTGGACGTCACACGTATGTTGTAATGATCAAGCGTGCCGGTGCGGTCGTGCGTCTCGACCGCAGCGTCCGGGATGGCGTTTCGGATGAGCTCTTCCAAAGCCGCATGGGTTATCATGACGGGAACTCCTCGGCGCCGCACTCGGCGTGTCCCGCGCTCCTTTGCGCTGGCTAGGGCCGAGCCTGCCGCCGATAAGGTAAATGTATGGACTGGGGCAACATCTGGGAATTGACTGAGGACATGCGGGACGTGGTGTACCACCACCTCCCTATCGCGTTGCTCATCATGCTCTTCGGCGGCGTTTTGAGCAGCCTCAGTCCCTCAAGCGTCCCCCGCATGGTCGCCATCGTCAACTACGCAGGCAAAGAAGCGAAGTCGTTTTGGGGAGCGGTGTTGCTGTCTGCCGCGTTCGTCGCAGGCATCTGCACGGTGTACTCAATGCTTGGCGCGGTTGCCGGATCGTTTGGCGCACTCTTCACCGTCACCGGATTCCTCTACTACTTCACAGCGGCGCTCTGCTTGCTCATGGGTTTATCGATGATCCGCTTGATCGAGATCCGCTGGGAAGCGCCCATGCTCTCGCATGCAGGCCACGGTGTCATCGGTGCGTTCTTGCTCGGCGTCGGCTTTGCGTTTCTGATCGCACCGGATGCGACGCCGTTCATGATCGGCGCGCTCGCGGTGACGACCTTTCACGGGCAACTGGGATTAGGCGCGCTGCTCATGTTCACGTTCGGCATCGGCCACGGACTGCCGGTGTTGTTCGTGGGCTCGCTTGCGCCATGGTACATGCGCCATCCGGCCGTGAAGAAGTGGCATCTTGCCGCCGAGATGACGGCCGGCTACATCTTGGTATTTTTGGCGGTTTTCTTCGCGGTGCTCGCGTGAGCGCGATACCGCCAGCCGCCGGGCCTACCGTGCCGCTCGACGAGCGTCCGTACATCATCCGGACCTATGACCGCTGGATCATCCTCGTGATCGTGCTGGTCGTTGGTTGGCTCATTTTTCGGCCGCTCATCGCATTCACGGTCTACTACCGAGGCTTGAGTTTCGAGCGCATGTTCCACTTGACCGATGCCGAGTATTACTATCGCAAATCAACACGGGTTGATCCGAAGATCCCACAGGGCTGGCTGGGCTGGGGCGAACTCGAATACTCACGCGCTCCCGGCGACCGCGTCGCGCGCCAAAACGCCATCACGATCTTCCGCACCGGTTTGTCGTATAATCCGCGCACCGCGTCACTGGCATTCGATCTCGGACGCGCATTTTTCTTGGATAAACAATATACGAACGCGCGCGACGCATTCGTGCAGAGCGCGCAGCTCAATCCTACGGATATGTTCAGCTGGGATTTTGCGGCCTGGTCAAGCCTGCGCGCCGGCGATACGCAGCTCGCTCGCAAGTATTGGCACGAGGTCCTCAAGATCGACCCTGGCAACGCGACTGCTGCACGTCAACTCGCGAAGTTGATGCAGCAAGGGCGCATTCAGAGCCTGTCCACCTGGAAATCGTAGCAGCCCCACGCGGGGTTGCGCACGTGCACGAAGCGGACTCGGGTCACGGCGAAGAGCCGCGCAAGCGACGCTTCTGGATCTCCCGGCGTAGAGAGTTCCGCCGTTTCGATTGTGCCTTCACGATTATAGCCGCGCATCGTCAAGCAGCGTGATCTAAAAGCCTGCGGGAATTGCTCGACATCGGTGTACTGTTCGCACGATGTCGCGTGAATGAACACTGGGCCGCTCTCGGCGTAGGGTGCAGTGGTTGGAAACGGCCGATGCGCGAATACGATGACCGGCTCATCAGGTTGGGTGATGCGAAGGCACAAGCGGCACGGCGCAGCGACGCCTGTCTGGACCTTGAGCCGGTTGCCGAAATCATCGAGCAGGGTCGTGCGGATACGGTCGGCATACGCGCCT
>JAFANK010000197.1 GCA_019232725.1 Vulcanimicrobiota bacterium
TTTGAGCAACGCGATCGCCGCAGTGCCGGCGTCTAGCTCGCGACGCCCATGACAGCCATCGTGGTAGGTGACGCGTCCCTCAAAACGTGCGCCGACATCGGTGCGACCGAGCACCGAGACGAGAAAGGTCGCGAGATCGTAGACACGTTGGCTCACAGCACTGCCAGCGCTCTGTAACGCAAGCGAGGGATAAAAAGCGCGGGCCATCGCGCCGCACGATCCAGACGGCACGACGATCCATGGCCAATCAGCGAAAACGCGCGTGAAACGATCGGCTAGTCCACGCGCCTCATCGAAGTGGCCGGTGTTGAACGCCGGCTGACCGCAACAGGTCTGGTCCATTGGATAGTCAAGCGGCACCCCCAGCCGAGCGAACAGGCTGACCACTGCCTGGCCGACATGTGGAAAGAGCACGTCGCAGTAGCAGGGCAAGAACAGTGCGACGCGCTCCCCGGTTCTATACTGCTTCGTTTCCGGGAAAGTTGCAGCCATGATGCTCGGTTCTCCCCTGGCATCAGCGAGGCATCTTTCACGGGTGCGCAGAGGCGCTACAGCCCTGAGAAGGACTGTGGCCCGAATTCCACCCCGACGGTGAATGTGCGCGGCGTATAGTAGTGGTTGCCCTGAGCGTTGATGTACGTGACGAAGAAGTTGTCGTTAAGTAGATTGATGATCCGCCCAACGACCCTGGTGTTGCCGTTCAGCGCAACACCGTCTTCGACATTGAAAATGGTATGTGGCGTATATTTGCAGTAGCCAATGGTGGTGGGAGGACAGGCGCCCGATGAAAGACCGCTGCCGTACTCACCGTCCATCGAAAACCACCCGCCGCGGTTATTGTTGATCAATACGCCGGCGGTGGACCCCCACCGCTGTTCATGGTCCGCAGGCGTCCAGTTGGTCGGCGAACCAAAGCAGGGTGCGAGTAACTGCGTTTCGCAGCCCTTGTTCTCTGAATACGTATGGTTGAGCGTGACGTAGAAGGTGCTCCGATTGCTGAAGATCGGCTGCTGGAAGAAAGCCGTTTGGGTGGCGATTCTTCCGAGCTGATAGTTGATGTCTTGGTGCAATGCCGTCACCCCAACCTGCGTATCATCGATGAGGTCGGTTGCATTCTTTTGCATGATACGCAGACCCAGGTTGCCGCTGCCCAGGGGCAGGTGACCACCCAGCTCGTAGACCGAGTCGCGCTGCGGCTTGAGGTCAAACTGCGCCAACGTCGGCTGGGTCGGCAGGTTGAGAAGGTAGGCCGCCGTCGGCGAGACGTTCTCAAAGGAGAACGGCGTGAAAAATCGGCCGTAAAAGAGATAGACACTGGCTTGCGGGCTGAAGATCCGCGTCAACTTGATGCGCGGGCTGAGCATGGCGAACCCTTGATCGAACTCGGTCGAGCGAATCTGGAAGCTGTCGCTGCGCAGACCATAATCAAGCTGGTAGGTGTTGCCCATGCGCCAGCTGTCCTGGAGATACGCGGCCTCTGTGTCCGCATCGTTGGGTGCGTTGTCCACCACGGCGTATGGCGCGTTTGGCGTCGCCGGCGTATACAATGGCGCGAGAAAATTTCCCGGTTGCAAAATGATGTTATAGAGTTTCGCGACGTTGGTGATGTCGTACAGGGCACCCCAGCGGACCGTATGAACGCCGCTGTCGAGCACGTCATCGAGTTTGAATAAGTAGTCCTTTGCAGTGCGATCGCTGAAGAGCGAAAAGGCACAGGTAGTCGGCAAATACGATGTGTTGATGCTGCCTGGCGTGTATGCCGTTGCACACTGAGTCGCGGTCCCACCGTTTCCGTACGGTGGCGCCGTTACATTGAGTGCCTCGCCGTAGGTCCAATCGTTTGAGGGATCACCAAAGTCTTGGATGTGCGAGTTCTTATAACCCATGACATAGGTCAAGGCTCCGCGCGTACCGATGCTGTGGCGCAGCTCGAGGGCGCTGAAGAGGTCAGCCTGCGTTTCATTGTCGTCGGTGGATGCCGGCTCGCCATTATCCACGTCATTGGGGATTTGAAAGGTCTGCAAGGAGTTTGAGATGATGAAATTGAGGTAGTTGTCGCCGACCGGGACCGTATACCGGGCGAACTCGTTGACGTTGCTGCCTTGGTTGTGCGGAGACTCAGGGTTCGGCGGATCGAGTGTGCGATCGCCCATGACTCCGCGTACCGCAGCCACGAGCGAGCCAGCGCCAACTTTGTTCTCATAGCCCAGGGAGCCATCGAATAGGCCGTATGTGCCACCGTAGAAGGCGCCGCTCACGCCGGGCGTGCCGGTTCCGGTCCTCGTGTTGATATCAAGGACGGAGGCGAACTTGCCGCCGTACATGGCAGGGTACGCACCCTGCAGCACGTCGATGTAGGACACATCGTTGGGGTTGAACTCGCTACCGATATCGCGGTTCAGCTCCTGTGGGATGGGCACGCCGTCAACGATGTAGTTGATGTCGCCGTGATCCCCGTTGATATGCACAACGCCGTTTGCCCCCCGGGCGGCCCCGGGCAGCTGGATGAGCAGCTGCGGAAAGCTTCCCGATGAGGGCGATTTCGTCAAAGCCTGCTCTGTGATGTTGACGTCTGTGCCGCCTTGGCGCGCCGGCGCAGAGCGGGTTACCGTGATCGTCCCAAGCTGCTTCGCGCTCAGATGAAGCGTGATGTTTGCTCCAACGGTCGCCATTTCGACGCGAACCGCCGCGGAGCCGGCTGTCGCGCTGGCTTCGACCATGTATGTCCCTTGCGAGAGATTCGAGAATGCAAAGCGGCCCCGTGCATCCGTCTGCGTGATTTGCCGAAGATTATTGCCCGTGACGGAGACGACAGCGCCAGCGACTGGCTGGCCGTTGAACACAACAGTACCGGACAGGATCGTCGTCGCGGCGACGGCTGGCGAAGAAAGCGCTGCGATCTGCGCCAGGCAGACGAGCAGCATGAATGCTCGGATCATACACCTCATTGAAAACTCCAAACCTACGCCTCACGTGGCGTGCGGTTAGCGATGTGCGGCTTACGCGTGCTGGAGTTTCGGAGGTGGCCTATTGAAAAGGAGTGGGAACCAGACGTCTAAAGAGCGCGCGATGCCGCGCTGCTCTGTAGTGACGAGGGTCGATGCGGCGTGCCGATCGGCAGCGATGACAACATCCGCTATGAAGCAGACGAGTGCCGGCAGACGTCTGCCGAGGGCTCGCGTGACAAGAGCGAGCACGACGACGGTGGCGATCGCCCCTAAGAGCCCCGCGACGACGTCATGGCTGCAAAATGGACAGCCTTCACCGATCTGCGTGAGACAGCCGACACCTAATTGTAGCGCAGCGGTCAACGCATAATATCGGGCGCCGTGTGCGCGCAATGGCAGCTGGTCTAACCCCAGCCTGAGCATGCGCTTGAGATCGCGCGCACTTGTGGCCTGTCGCAGCAGTGCTCGTGCCTGGACCACAAAGATGACGATGCCGGCAAGAGCGGCGCAGCCGAGGTACCAGTGCCGTGGACTGAACAGCACCGTCTCGGCGTCGGAACCCATCGCCCCGAATTCGGCCGCAAGATGCGCGAACAAGCTTCCCACGCCGATGAGCAGGAGATAGAAGACTCGAAGATCGGGGACTTGGCGCGAACTCGTCATCTTGTTTACATATCGGCACCGCACGGCCGATCGAGGAGGGGGAGAGCGCGCCTTGCTGCGCCGTCCGCCGTCACTCTTTATTGAGAGCTGTTCTCAACAAATCCTGGGCCGACGCAAGAACCTAGGCCTTGATGCGCCTGAAAAAACGGTGAACGCAGAAATGGTTGATGAAAGACCCGACGAACGACCATATTCACGTATGCGTCGCCCCGACCGATTCGTCTGGCTTCTCATCGGAGCCGTCGCGCTGGCCGCCTCCGTCTGTGGCCACGCGCTCGAACTCGCCATCGAAAATCTTCGGGTGCTCGGTGACGGGCGGGCGAACTATGCCCACCCGGCCCAGCTCTTCGCGGGCGAGATGGCTGGCGCGCTCTTCCTCATAGCGCTCGTTGCGATGGCGCGGCGATTCCTTCAGTGCGCCCTGCACGCCCGTGCCGACAAAGACTGTCTGGTCCCGGCGCTCGGCGGCATTGTCCGATTCGGTTTTGCGCCAGTGACAGTCTCACTGCTCCTCATCCAGTTCGCGTCCCTGATCAGCAGCGAGTTACTCGAGCAGCACTGGGCAGGATTTGGCGGCGGATTGGCATCGATCATCGGCCCTGGGCATATCACGACGATCGCCGTGCACCTCGTCGTCGGCGTGTTGTTCGCATTCTGCCTCTATCGGGTCTCCCGTTTTGTGTGCGCCCAGACGAAAACAATCGTCAGCGTTATCGCGCTCTTCGCGCGCCGGCTCGTCCCCGCGACGCCGAAGCCGATCTCGTCATACTCCCAGCGCACTCTCCTAGTCTGCGCGCGTAGACCTGCATTGCTTGCGTTAGGGCTCGCGAACCGCCCACCCCCGTTTTCCTTCGCAAACGCCTAGGCGCACAAGTCTCCGTGGCTTGCCCGAGCGCCTAGTTCTTCTCACAGGCGCTTGTGGAGGTCACCATGCGATCAAGAATCGCCGCTTTCATCCTTGGAATATTTCTCGTCACGTCCGTGTTGCCGGCGCTTGCCGACGTCTATGGTTCGGTCACGGGCATCGTGTACGACCCCTCGGACAAACCGATGCAGGGCGTCGTGGTCATGTTATCCGCACCCGACGCGGCGCCGTTGCATGCGACGACGGACGCCAGCGGCCGGTTTCGCTTCACGGGAGTGCCGTTTGACACGTATACCGTCACCGTCGAGACGACGGAATATGGAAACAATTCGCAGGTCCTGACCATTGCTTCGGGCAGCGCGCTCAAATTCGATATTCATCTGTCCGCAAAAACGCTGGCGAAGATCGTAACGACGGGGGCGAATGTGAGATCGAGCGGACAGCCGGTAGCGGTCAACGTGCTCAACAATCGCTCTATCACGGTCCTGCCTAATAACGCGTCGCTTGCGAGCGTCGTGCAGACGGTTCCGGGCATCGTACCGTTCTCTTACAACGAGCCAGTCTCACGCGGTTTCCATGGCATCACATACGCGATCGACGGTATCCCCATGCCGCAGACAGCCGGCTCGTATTTCTCTGAGATCATCGATCCACGAGACATCGGGCGCATGGAGGTCATGACGGGCTCTTTCCCCGCCGAGTTCGGTGGCCAGCGCCAGGGTGGGGTGGTGAACATCTTGACCCGCACGCCGCAAGACATCGCCGGTCAAGACAGCGGCTTTGTCACGCTGTATGGCGGTTCATTCGACACGAAGGGCGTGTCGTTCAACCAAACTGCGGGCGGCGGTAACTTCCGCGCTTTCTTCGGCGGTAATTTCTTCAGCAATTCAAACGGCCTCAATGCGCCGACGCAGCAGCCCGTGAACGACGACTCCAATCAGAACGATGGTTTCGCGAGGCTGATCTTCTCGCCCACCAATCGCGACACGTTGGCCGCCGATTACGGCGTGCAGTATGCCGCCTTCCAGATCCCCATCAACACGAACCAGAACGATCCGAACGACCCCAATTGGTCCGTACCCGGCACAGACGACATCCAAAAGGAGATCGCACGATTCAGCAACCTGAGCTGGAAGCACGTCAGCAGTGACGGTCAGGCGTATTTCCAAGTCTCACCGTGGTGGGCGTCGGGAACGATCCAATACTTGCCCGATACGGCTGCCGACCTGATGGGTTCCTCG
>JAFANK010000179.1 GCA_019232725.1 Vulcanimicrobiota bacterium
CGCGCAAGACATCGCACCCTTGGTCAGCGCGCTCGGGCCTCGTCACATCACGGTGGAGACGAGCGGCACGATCTTCGCGGAGCTTGCTGGTGTTTCGCTCTTCTCGATCAGTCCAAAGCTGGGCTCGTCGGGCTACACGCCCAAGCCCACGGTGCTGCGCAAGTACTTCGCAACAGCGCAGGGACGCATGCAACTCAAATTCGTGATCGCCGATCACCACGATCTCGAGCTCGCGCGGACGCTCCTCGGCGACCTGGCAGGCGATCTGCCACCGTCCACGCCGATCGTGTTGCAGCCGGAAAGCGGGCGCGCCGGCAACGGCGATTCCTACGTGCGTTTTTTGGAATGGCTCACGACTGCCGTGCTCCGTGATCCGGCTTGGCGCGCATACGACGTCCGCGTCTTACCGCAGCTCCACTACCTTCTTTGGAAGGGCGTCGCGGGAAAATGATCTCGATCTCGTTTTCGTGTCACTTCGATGCTGCGCACCAGCTCTCGCTGCCGTACGAATCTCCGTGCACGCGACGGCACGGTCATCGCTATGAAGTTGAAATCGGCGCTTCTGCCGAGCAGCTCGAGCATGGCATGGTCGTGGATTTCAACCTGCTGCGCGCCGTCGTCGACGAATTCGATCATTGCGACTTGAATGAGCGGCCGGAGTTCCGGGTGACGGGTCTAGCGACAACGGCTGAGAATATCGCTATCGTGCTTGCACAAAAGCTGCAAGCCAAAGTCGGCGAGCGTGTGTCGATCGACGAGGTCTCTGTACGAGAAACCCCCCGGTCACGCGCGCGCTGGCGGCGTTAACCCCGCACGCGGTTGGGATCGACGTCGATCTCGAGCTTGTCTGCGGCGATCTCCGCAAATGCGGTGGACACGGCCTTTTCCGGGTTGGCCCCCTCAACGGCCGGCTCATCGCGGTTGACGAGCTGCTGGGCGCGCACGCGCGCTGCGTTGACGAGCAGATACTTGTTGCCGACCCGGTCCAAGAGCAGGTCGATATCACCGAACGATTTAGACGGTTTGTGTTCTTTCATCAGTTGGTCGCTCTTCGACAGGTCCCCGCGCAACCGCCTGCCCCCTCCTGGAGCGGTCAGTGGTGCGCTCCCGACTATTCTTGCAGCAGCATCTCCAGATTGCCACGCATGGCCACCAGGCCGTCTTGATTGGTGGCTGTGCCCTCAAAGCACACGATGACGCCGTTGAGCGAGCTCTTGAAGTAGGTGTCCGTCACCTGCCAGCGCAGCTCGAGCGTGTCGCCTTCGCGCACCGCAGCAGTGAACCGGAAAGAGCAGCCGAGACCGATCGCCGTGCCGCGTTCGGCGAGCCACGAGGCCGCCAGACCAAGCATGAGCGAGATCGTATGTTCAGCCGCTGCAATGCGCTTGCCGAAACGCGATTGAGTTCCCGCATCGGCATCGGTGTGCACCGGATTGTGATCGCCGGCCCGGTGCGCAAAATCGGCGATGTCGGCGCTGTCGTAGCGGTGATGGCGCGACACGCTGTCGCCTCTGGTGACGCGTTGCGCAAGCGGCGTTTTCATGGCCCAAGTGTTTGACAGGATACAACACAGACCTGGGTGGCACCAAGGTGCCACCCCTACCCAGGCGGCACCTAAAGTGCCGCCTCTACAACATCAACTCAAAAAGGACGGCCGTGGCCGTCCTTTTGATTTCTTTGCGCTGCGCGCTATGCCGCCTGGTTGAGACCGATGGCGTGGAGCGCCTCGGAGCCTGAGCGGAAGATGAGCACCGAGGTGGGGAGTTTTGATGCGCGCAGCACGTCTGCAAGCCACGGATCGGTGGCCACAAATGCGACGTGCAAGGATGGCCGCTCGGCGACGAGGCGTTGCACGGCGCCCGTCAACCGCGTCACGCCCACTTCATCGACACTGGCGACGTCTTCGAGATCGATCAAGAGATCGCTATGGTCGAAACTCGCTGCATGCACGAGTGCTGCCTGCACGGTCGGGGCTGCGGCGAAATCCAACTGCCCCTCGATCTTAAACAGATTCCATCGGCTGGTCGCCGGCAGTGTCTGCAGAATCATGGCATTTATCCTTATCGGCGCTTTCCCACCGTACTTGAACGCCTTCACTGTAGAGAACGAAATCCCAGGCCTAGGCGTTCCGAGTGCGTTCCAAGGCCCGTGGCTACAGGCGGTGGAACGACGCCCGCTATGGACGTCGTCTGCATCATCGGTGATCGCGTTTACCACGCCCCAGGTAGTCCCTGTCACAAAGCACTGGATGGCCGGGGCACCGTTTTGACGCTCACTGAAGCGCAGGCGCACGAGGTCGGCATGGAGCCATGCGGCTTTTGCATGGGCACAGATCACGAGAAGGTTATAGCTGATAGGGCTTGAGCGCGGTGCGCAACGCCAGCGGCAGCTCGCGCTTGGCGAAGTCATCGCGCCCGATGCACACCAGTACCACTTCGAAATCAGCGATGCGCAAGCCGGCGCGATTGTCGATCCAGAACATGAGCGTCACGGACGTCGTACCGAGCGACTTGACCGCTGCGCTGACCTTGAGCTGCTCGTCCAGCCGTGCCGGCGCATGGAAATCCGCGCTGAAGTGCACGCGCGGCAACCAGACGCCAAGATCGTCGAAGACTTTGCCGTAGGGGATGCCCGCCGAGCGAAACAGTTCGGTCTCCGCGATTTCAACGAAGCGGACGTATGCGCCATAGCAGACGATGCCGGCTGCGTCGACATCGCTCCAGCGCACGTATTCTTCGACCACAAACGGTGAACCGATAGCGCTCTTCTCCTAAAAATTTTCCGGGCGCGTCAGCATGGCTCGAGCCGTGCCGTAAAATGCCGCAGTGGCGGCGACTCTGCAGCGATGCGCAGCCCGTGCATATCCGTTCGGCGGCGGTACACGTCTGCCATCACTTCGATGACATAATCGATGTGGCTTTGCGTGTACACGCGCCGTGGGATCGCCATGCGCAAGAGCTCCATCGGCGCCACGCGCTGCGCTCCGGTGGCAGGATCCGTGGACCCGAACATCAGCGTGCCGATCTCAACCGTGCGAATGCCACCGGCCAGATACAACTCGCACACCAGCGCTTGACCAGGGAACCTGCCAGCCTCGATATGCGGCAAAAGGGCACGCGCGTCGACGTAGATCGCGTGACCGCCGGGCGGTTGGACGATGGGATAGCCGATCTGCGTGAGGTGCTTGCCCAGATACGCGGTGGAGGTGATGCGGTAGCGCAGGTAGTCGTGCTCGAGCACCTCGCGCAGGCCGATCGCAATCGCCTCCAAGTCGCGCCCGGCAAGACCGCCGTAGGTGGGAAAGCCTTCCGTGAGGATGAGCAGCCGCGACTCCTGTTTTGCAAGCGCATCGTCATTGGTGGCGAGAAAGCCGCCGATATTGACGAGTCCATCCTTCTTGGCTGACATGGTCGCGCCGTCGGCATACGAGAATAGCTCGCGCGCGATGTCCACGACGTCTTTGTCTGCATAGCCCTCTTCGCGCTCGCGGATGAACCAGCAGTTCTCGGCAAAGCGGCAGGCGTCGATGTACAGCGGCAAACCGTGCTCTTTGCAGACCGCGTGCACCGCCCGGACATTCTCCATGGAGACGGGCTGGCCGCCGCCTGAGTTGTTGGTGACGGTCAGCATCACGAGCGGGATCTTCTCGCGGCCGACCTCGGCGATCAAGCGGCGCAGCGCCTCGACATCCATGTTCCCCTTGAACGGATGGTAGGTGGAGGGCTGGCGTCCTTGCGCGATGGGCAAGTCGATGGCGGTGGCGCCGACATACTCGATGTTCGCGCG
>JAFANK010000040.1 GCA_019232725.1 Vulcanimicrobiota bacterium
GAAGAGTTGCCTCGGGCTCGAACCCACCAAATAACAGGTACTTGGAAAGTGGCGAGTTCAAATGCGTGAGCGATGCTGTTGCCGCATTGAAACCGTTCCTCGCTGGTGGATCCGGTTTCTCTGGGCCCTATACGGTTCCGTCAAAAGCACAAGTAAATGCGATGGCGAATCCCTACGGGTTCAGCTTCTTCGCGCCGGAACCGCTCGCGTAACCGATAGACGCATGCGAGCCCGCGGATTATCGGCGTTGCGCCGGTCGTCTCGGGCTCACTTGCTTGGTATTCCACACTTGCTTGTCGTCTTAAAGAGGCTTCTTGGGGCGTACGTTTACGTAGTCCCACCCGATCAGTTCATTCATATCCGTATACTGCGGACGGCCCAGTATCATGTGGTTCTTGGTCATGAATGCCGGTGATGCAGGTACCGCCGCACGTATTCGGTCGGGTGTTATGACGAACGTTGTGGGAATGTGGTAGCTGTCCCCAACGACCAACATGTCAATGTCATAGAAGTGATCGCAAAGGGCATCGCGCACATCACTCACGGTGACCACGTTGTTTGCCGATTGCAAAAAATCGCTCTTCGAGACGAGAGGCCGCCAGCGGCCTTTGCGATTAACGGCCCAGACAAGGGTCGGCGACAATCGCGACTGCTCCACAGCGCACATCTCTTCGCTATGAAGCATGTGTGTGGGCGGCACGTACGGAAGTTCTTCCTTCGTTACTGGAACCCGAGCGATCTGCGAGGCGCTGACCGCAAACTCCCGAGTGGCGCCCGTGACGATGTCGTGGGCTCTGATAATCGCCGTATCTCCTGCACTCGATGGCAGAAGCTCCATATTGATCCAGTTCCCGCGCCGATGGGGCAGCCAAATTTCGTTCCAACTGCCTCCCTCGATTAAAGCAAGATGATCGGCCTCGGTCCCCTCGATCAGCGCTCCACTGCTCGATATGGCGTACAACTGGCCATCGCTCGCTTCGAAGACCTGCTTGATGCCGGTGCCCGCCTCAAGATGGAAGGTGTCCGCCGTCCAGGCTTGGCCGAAATTCGCCATATCCAACGGCGAAGCGACGGATTGCAGTTGTTTTAGTCGCTGTACTTTGGCGTCTGCGAGTTGCTCGTCAACCGGTTGCTTTGAGATGTAGTCCGGGACGTTAAACGGGGTTGGTGATCGTCCTGGCGTCGCTAAATCTTGCGGTGGGAACGTGGCGCACGGGTACTTGCAGAAATGTTCAGTCAACGCATCGATGCGATAAACATCACTGCCAACGAGCTCGTAGCGGTAGCGAAATGTGATGAGTACCAGCAGTATGAGCAGCGAACTCATCAGGCCCACGCGCCACCAGTTTATCCGCATGTTGCCATCGCTTCGCTTCCACGATAGGCTTCATATGTGGTGCAGCATTTCGGGCTAGGTTCGTTTGGAGGATAGCGGGGTCGAACCGCTGACCTCTTGCATCCCATCTACATATGTCCTCTCGCGTTCATCAGTGCGGGGTTGCCTTTCCCGCATGAGCATAGTGCACTTGAGCTCGTCTGAGGTCTACTGAGTCCGGTAAAGTCCTACCTATAAGGTGCAGGTTAAGGTGCAGTAGCATGGCCATCGGACTCTCCGTCGCGCCGTCATTTTACGCATGAGCCGCTATCGGTGGCAGCCGTATGATCTATTGGGCGCGATTGGTTGTGTTGTGTTTGCTGTGCTTCTATTCCGAGCAACGAGGAGCCGAGCCGCGGGAGCACCTTCAAGAAAAAAGCCTCATTTACAAGGCTCTGTGATGGTGGAGGATAGCGGGGTCGAACCGTTGACCTCTTGCATGCCATACAAAGCGGCTGGTTTCTCGGCTTTTCGCTAGAAGCTGGAAAACACAGCGCATTCCGTTACAAAGCGAGGCGCGGCACGAGCTGCTGAGATTTTGCCGCGTTTCGCCTGTCTTCGCTGGTCTTCGCTGGATTGGTGGTCAAATTGGTGGTCAGAGTTTATTCGTCAGCACGCAAGGCAGTAGGCGTTGAAGCAAGCGCGGGCGGCTTTCACTCACTGGCCGGGCAATACAGGAATCTTATCAAAGACGTGTGCCACAAATGCACGCGGTGCTGCGCCACTTAATTCCGCCGGTGAAGGACCCTTAGAACGTTTAACTCCGCGTCGAGCTTCTCAAAGTTATGTAAGTAAAGTTAGCAATTGTACTGAGCCGTCACCCGCCACGAGAGCGCCAGGTTTGCTGTTCCGCTCTTGTACAGACGGAAAAAGTGTGCGAGAATGGTGAGGCTTTCCCGTTAGAATCGTTGCGAAAGGCGCGTTCATGCATATTCGTAGGCTGACGATCTTCGTCGCTCTTGCGGTAATCTGCTTTCAACTGTTCGCGTGTGGCTCTCAGGGTTCCAGCGTTATGAACGCGGCAAAAAGTCCGGCGTTCGATCCAAACGCGTTCATCTCATCCGAGATAAGAGGACAAGAGAGGGCGTCTGTTGCGTCACTCCTCCTACACATTACTTCAACGATGCCGATACCGGCTTACGCTAACGTCAATGTCGTTATTGCTGTTCCGGAGCGCAACGTAGTCTATGCAAACAAGCCGGAAATTCGTCAGAACCTCTTCTCATATCGACTCATTTCACGCTCAAAGATGGTATTCAGTGATCCCCTGGGCCACTTCGTTACCTTCCCACACTTGCCCGGTCTTGGCAGAATGAAACCTTATGTTGTCCAGCACCCGGGCACGGGCCCGTATCGGCGCA
>JAFANK010000316.1 GCA_019232725.1 Vulcanimicrobiota bacterium
GGTGATGATCGCCTGGCCCTTGGGCTTACGCGCTTCGAAGAGCTCTTCGACGCGCGGCAGACCGGTGATGATGTCCTCAGAGGCCACGCCACCTGTGTGGAACGTGCGCAGCGTGAGCTGCGTGCCAGGTTCGCCGATGCTCTGCGCCGCGATGATGCCCACCGCCTCGCCGATGTCCACGCGTCCGCTGGTCGCAAGATTGCGGCCGTAGCAGACAGCGCACACGCCGACGCGCGCGTCGCAGGTGAGGACCGAGCGAATGCCGACCTCGGTCACGCCCGCAGCAATGATGCGCGCGGCGATCTCTTCGTCGATCTCCTGGCCACGTTTGACGAGCACTTCCGAGGGCGCGCCCGGGTCGACGATATCGGCAAGCGCGTGGCGGCCGACGATGCGGTTGACGAGCGGTTCGATGATCTCTTTGCCGTCGGCGATGTCGCGCACCACGATGCCGCGATCCGTGTCGCAGTTCTCTTCACGGATGATGACGTCCTGAGCCACGTCGACGAGACGGCGCGTCAGATAGCCAGAGTCGGCCGTGCGCAGGGCGGTGTCGGCAAGGCCCTTGCGCGCGCCGTGGGTCGAGATGAAGTACTCGAGCACGGTCAGGCCTTCTTTGAGGTTGGCCTTGATCGGGATGCTCAAGATGCGTCCTGAAGGATCGGCCATGAGGCCGCGCATGCCCGCGATCTGCTTGACCTGCGCGATCGAGCCACGTGCACCGGACGTCGCCATCATGAAGATCGAGTTGAGGCGGTCTTGCTCTGCAAGCATGGCTTGCGTGACCTCCTCACCGGTCTTGGTCCAGACGTCGATCGTCTTCGTGTACTGCTCGTCGTCGGAGAGCAAGCCTTCCTTATGCAGCTCGTTGATCTGCACGACCGAGGCATCGGCCTTGGCGATCAGCTCCTCTTTGCGCCGTGGGATCACGATGTCGCTGATCGACACGGTCGTGCCCGAGACCGTCGCAAAGCGGAAGCCGAGCATCTTGATCGCGTCCAAGAAACCGGCGGTCTCCGCGTTGCCGTAGCGGCGGTAGCAGTTGGCAATGAGCTGGGTCAGCCCTTTCTTGTCGACCGTGCGGTTGACGAACGGGTGCTGCCACTCTGCCGGAAACGCTGCGTTGAAGATGACGCGGCCGATAGTCGTCTCGATGAGTTGTCCATCGCGCCACCGCAGCTTGATCGGCTCGTGCAGCGAGATGACGCCCGCGTCGTATGCGATCTGCGCTTCCTTCTCGTTGACGAACGTGCGCAGCTCCGCCACACCATCCTTGCGCGGCATCGAGGCTTGCGCTCCCGCGGTGGACGAGTCGATGGTCAGGTAGTACAAGCCGAGCACCATGTCTTGCGTCGGGATCGACACGGGATTGCCGTACGAGGGCTGCAAGATGTTGTTGCTCGAGAGCATGAGCACGCGTGCCTCGGCCTGTGCCCCGGCGGACAACGGCAGATGGACGGCCATCTGGTCGCCGTCGAAGTCGGCGTTGTACGGCGTGCACACGAGCGGATGGATCTGGATCGCCTTGCCCTCGACCAGCACCGGCTCGAACGCCTGGATGCCCAGACGATGCAGCGTCGGCGCGCGGTTGAGCAACACGGGGTGGTCTTTGATCACCTCGTCCAAGACGTCCCAGACTTCTGGCCGCACGCGCTCGACCATACGCTTGGCGCTCTTGATGTTGTGCGCCTGACCGCGGTCGACGAGTTTCTTCATGACGAACGGCTTGAAGAGCTCGAGCGCCATCTCTTTGGGCAGGCCGCACTGATGCAGGCGCAGGTTCGGGCCGACCACGATGACCGAGCGGCCCGAGTAGTCGACGCGCTTGCCGAGCAGGTTCTGACGGAAACGGCCCTGCTTGCCCTTGAGGATGTCGGACAGCGACTTCAAAGGACGGTTGTTCGGCCCGGTCACGGGACGTCCGCGGCGGCCGTTGTCGATGAGCGCGTCAACTGCTTCCTGCAGCATGCGCTTCTCGTTCTTAATGATGATCTCGGGCGCGGACAGCTCGAGCAACCGCTTGAGGCGGTTGTTGCGGTTGATGACGCGCCGATACAGATCGTTCAGGTCAGACGTGGCGAAGCGGCCGCCGTCAAGCTGCACCATGGGGCGCAGCTCGGGCGGGATGACCGGCACGCTCGACAGGATCATCCATTCCGGTTTGTTGCCGGACTGCAAGAACGCCTCGACCACCTCAAGGCGCTTGATGGCCTTGATGCGCTTCTGGCCGCTCGTCTCCTGGAACTCAGCGCGCAGTTCGGCCTGCAGCTTGTGCAGGTTGAGGTCGCGCAGGAGCTCGCGCACCGCTTCTGCGCCCATGCCGGCGCGGAATGCATTGCCATATTTATCGCGATGTTCGCGGTATTTCTGCTCGGTGAGGATCTCGCGCTTCTCGAGCGGCGTTCCGCCGGGATCGATGACGATGTACGCGGCGAAGTAGATGACCTTCTCGAGTTGTCGCGGCGACATGTCGAGCAAGATGCCGATGCGGCTCGGCACGCCTTTGAAGTACCAGATGTGCGACACCGGCGTCGCGAGCTCGATGTGACCCATGCGCTCGCGGCGCACCTTCGCGCGCGTGATCTCCACGCCGCAACGATCGCAGATCATGCCCTTGAAGCGGATGCGCTTGTACTTGCCGCAGTGGCACTCCCAGTCTTTGGTCGGGCCGAAGATCTTCTCACAGAAAAGACCGTCGCGCTCTGGCTTGAGCGTGCGGTAGTTGATGGTCTCAGGCTTTTTGACTTCGCCAAAGGACCACGCACGGATCTGCTCCGGGCTCGCCAGACCGATCCGCATCGCATCGAAATTATTGACGTCTAACATTCACTCACCTGGGCGCGCCGTGAAGTCGCACCCCTATCACGGGCGCGACTAAAAGTCGCGCCCCTACATTATTAGGGTTAGGGTTCTATGTCTTCGATGGACCCGAGACCGGCGTCGCTCAGGCTTTCGAGCGATACCTCCTCGGGAGCATCGACGTCTTCGTCTTCGTCATCTGACTCAGCGTCGAGCACCGCCGTGCTCGCGCTTGCGCCAAGGCTCTCGCCCTCGTCGGCTTCACCCTCGGCCCCGGCACGACGCGGCCGCGACGCAGCAGTCGTCGGCGCGGGCGCGACGAGCTTGGGATCTTCATCGCCCATGAGCAAGCCGATCTCACTCGCCTTCTCGCCCATGTCTTCGTCGGTGAGCCGGATCTCGATCTCTTCGCGGTTCTCGGTCAGCACTTTGACGTCAAGCGCGAGCGACTGCAGCTCCTTGATCAGGACCTTGAACGATTCGGGCACGCCCGGTTCGAGCACGTTCTCGCCCTTGACGATCGCCTCGTAGGTCTTCACGCGCCCGACGACGTCGTCGGACTTGACCGTGAGCAGCTCTTGCAGGGTGTAGGCTGCGCCATATGCTTCGAGCGCCCACACCTCCATCTCGCCGAAACGTTGGCCGCCGAACTGCGCCTTGCCGCCCAGCGGCTGCTGGGTGATCATGGAGTACGGGCCAGTCGAGCGGGCGTGGATCTTGTCGTCCACCAAGTGCGCCAGCTTCATCATATAGATGTAGCCGACTGTGATCTCGCGGTTGAACGGCGTGCCGGTGCGCCCATCGAACAGCTGCGTCTTGCCGATCTTCGACAGACCCGCTCGCTCGAGCCATTCCCAGATATCCGCCTCGCGCGCGCCATCGAAGACCGGCGTTGAGATGGAGTGGCCTAAGAGCTTAGCAGCCCAGCCCAGATGGGTCTCCATGATCTGCCCGACGTTCATACGGCTGGGCACACCCAGCGGGTTGAGCACGATCTCGATGGGCGTGCCGTCGGGAAGATACGGCATATCTTCTTCGGGCAGCACCTTAGCGATGACGCCCTTGTTGCCGTGGCGGCCGGCCATCTTGTCGCCTTGCAAGATCTTGCGCTTCTGCGCGACGTAAACCCGTACGAGCTCGTTGACGCCTGGCGACAACTCGTCGCCGTTCTCGCGCTTGAAGACCTTGACGTCGATGACCTTACCCTTCTCGCCGTGCGGCACTTTCAAGCTCGTGTCGCGCACTTCGCGAGACTTCTCGCCGAAGATGGCGCGCAGCAGACGCTCCTCCGCCGTCAGCTCGGTCTCGCCCTTGGGCGTCACCTTACCGACGAGGATGTCCTCGGGCCGTACCTCGGCGCCGATGCGGATGATGCCTTGCTCGTCGAGATCCTGCAGCGCGTCCTCACCGACGTTGGGGATGTCGCGTGTGATCTCTTCAGGACCGAGCTTCGTGTCGCGCGCCTCGCACTCGTACTCCTCGATGTGGATCGAGGTGAAGCGGTCGTCTTTGACTAGACGCTCCGAGATGAGGATCGCGTCCTCGTAGTTGTAACCTTCCCAAGGCATGAACGCGACCAGCACGTTTTGGCCGAGCGACAGCTCGCCGCCGTCGCTGGATGGTCCGTCCGCGATGATCGCGCCCTTGCGGACGTGATCGCCCTTGTCCACCATGGGCTTTTGGTTGATGCACGTGCCGGCGTTGCTGCGCATGAACTTGACGAGCGGATAGCTCTTGATCGCGCCCTTGGCGTTTTTCACCTCGATGCGGTCAGCCGTGACCGAGGTGACTTCGCCCGGCTCTTCAGCGACCACCACGCCGCCTGAGTCCTTGGCCGCGCGGTGCTCCATCCCGGTGCCGACGAGCGGCGCCTGCGGGCAGAGCAACGGCACGGCTTGACGCTGCATGTTCGCGCCCATGAGGGCGCGGTTGGCGTCGTCGTGCTCCAAGAACGGGATGAGCGCCGTGGCGACCGAGACGATCTGCTTGGGCGTGCAGTCCATGAGGTGCACGTCCGCCGGCGCCGCTTCGATGTACTCCTCTGCATACCGGCAGACGACGCGATCACCGAGCAGCCGGTTGCGCGCATCGAGCTCCGAGTTTGCCTGCGCGATACGGAACTGGTCTTCCTCATCTGCGGTGAGGTAGATGATGTCATCCGTCACCACACCTTTGCGCACGATCCGGTACGGCGTCTCGATGAAGCCGTACTTGTTGACGCGCGCATAGGTCGCGAGCGAGCCGATGAGGCCGATGTTCGGGCCCTCAGGCGTCTCGATCGGGCAGATCCGGCCATAGTGGCTGTGGTGCACGTCGCGGACCTCGAAGCCCGCGCGCTCGCGCGACAGACCACCAGGGCCGAGCGCCGACAGCCGGCGCTTGTGCGTCAGCTCCGCCAGGGAGTTGGTCTGGTCCATGAACTGCGAGAGCTGGCTCGAGCCGAAGAATTCCTTGATCGCCGCCACCACCGGGCGGATGTTGATGAGCACCTGGGGCGTCACCGTCTCGATGTCTTGCACGGTCATGCGCTCGCGCACGACGCGTTCCAAGCGCAGCAAGCCGACGCGGAACTGGTTTTGCAACAGTTCTCCGACCGAGCGGATGCGCCGGTTGCCCAAGTGGTCGATGTCATCGATATTCTGGGTGCCTTCGACCACTTCGATGAGATGACGGATGACGCCGATGAGGTCCTCGCGCGTCAGATGGCGCACGGACTTCTCTTTGACCCGGCCGTGGCTGTCCTTGAGCTCCTCCAAGCGCGGCGCCTCGACGTTGAGGATGGCGAACTGCTTTTCGAGCTTGCGGTTGAGCTTGTAGCGGCCGACCGAACCCAGATCGTAGCGCTTCTCATCGAAGAACGTATTGCGCAAGAGCGTCTCGGCATTGTCGACGTTCTCGGGCTCGCCGGGGCGCAGCTTCTTGTACAGCTCTTTGAGCGCATCCTCACGCGTGGTGATGTCGCTGTCTTTTTCCAGGCAGTTGAGGATGATCGGCGGCACTTCACCCGTGCGCGGATCGGCGAACAGCGCTTTGAGCGCCTCGTCGCTCTCGTACTTCTTGTCGAGCGCGCGCACGAATGTGGTGGCCATGATCTTGCGGTTCTTGTCGATGCGCACGCCGATCGTGCCCTCGGTCGTATCGTTCTTGCTGCCGTTGTCCGTCTCGAACTCGATCCAGGCACCACGATTGGGGATGACGGTCGCACGGTAAATGGGCCGGCCGTTCGTGTCGGTGTCCGACAAGAAGTACACGCCGGGTGAGCGCACGAGCTGGCTCACGATCACCCGCTCGGCGCCATTGATGACGAAGGTGCCCTTGTCGGTCATGAGCGGGAAGTCGCCCATGAAGATCTCTTGGTCCGGGATGCCCTTGATCTCGCCCGATTCTGACGTGATAAGCCGTACCCGCACGCGCAACGGCGCGCAGTAGGTCATGTCGCGCTCGCGGCACTCCTCGACCGAGTACTTGGGTTCGCCCAAGCTATGCTCGCCGAACTCCAAGACCAAGTTGCCCGTGAAGTCCTTGATGGGCGAGATGGATGCGAATGCCTCGCGCAGACCTTCGGTGATGAACCAGTTGAACGAGTCTTTTTGGAGCTCGATGAGGTCGGGGATGTCGAGCACGGTCGGGATCTTGGCGAAACTGACGCGTTCGGCGGCGTGCCCAGCGAGTTTGCCGTCGGTGCCGGCCTCAAGCGCCTTGACGACGCCCTTGGTTTCGGTCAGCGTTTCGAGCGCGGCGCGCGGATCGGTCAGGCGCGCAAGGCGCGCGATCGGACGAGCCGTCCGCACGCGGTTGATGCCCCGCGCAAGCACAGACGTGCGGCGCTTCGGGGTCGCCTTCGCCTTGGTGACCTTGACGCTCTTGGCCTTGACGGCCTTGCCGTCTTTGGGAGCGCGCGCGGTCTTCGCGGCAGATTTGGTTTTTACCGTGTTTTGCGTGGTCTTCATACTCTTAGAAGCACTACCTTCGCGCTTATCGCGGACCGCGTGCCGATGCCGGCACGCTTTTACTATGCAAGAGACGTCGTCAGCGCCGTATGCGTGCCTTGGACTCGTAAGCTCGCGTCATTTTTCGTCCGCGCGTCGACGCCGCCGCTTGCCAGGGCAGTGTGGTGGTGGGGCGCGAGCGGCCCCCTTTTCGTGACTGAAATGAAATCGGACGACCCGCAGGTCTGGCCGTGGTCCGCTAGAGTGAGCCTATTCCTCTAACATCCGCCTTCAGCCGACGCGTTCGTCCAGGGTTGGGCACAGATAGAGATTATAGCACAAAGGTTCGACTAGTCAAGCCAAGGTAAAGCCCCAGCCGACTGGCCTGCTACAAACGGAACAGCTACGGAGGTAAGCCGTCCGACGGCATCCTTCCTTTATTAGGGGGTCATTGCAGCGCCGATCACGCGAGCGCCCGTGCAGCCGTCTCTTCGATGACCTCGAGCGTGCGCCGAGCGGTCGTGTCCCAGCTGAGCTCGCGAGCACGCTGGGCGCCGAGCATACGCAGGCGAGTGCGCAGGTCCGCGCCGCTCAATACCTGCGTGATGGCCTGCGCCAATGCTCGCGGGTCGTCCGTCGGGACGTACAAGGCTGCATCTCCCCCAGCTTCTTTGGGGCCGGGAGCATCGCCGGCGATCACGGGGGTGCCAGCCGCCATCGCCTCGACGATGGGAAGACCAAATCCCTCGTATCTCGACACGTATACAAGGGCGCTCGCGCCGCTGTAGAGGTCGGCCAGCGCCGCGTCGTCTACCCAGCCACAGTTTCGGACGTGGATCGAGGGCGGCACCGCTGGGAGCGGATATTCGCCTGTGGCCCCGGCGATGACCAGCTCAGTCTGGGATCGCAACTGTGGCGGCAGCAAGGTCATGGCTTCAAAGACCGTGCGAAGACCTTTGCGTTCTTCAGGTTCTCCGACGAAAAGCAGATACGGGCGCGCCGGCGCTGGCGCGATCTTTTGATCACCCTCCACTCTTGACGAGAAGAAACGCTCGTCGACCCCGAGGTGCACGACGTCGATCGTCGCGGGATCCAGCTGCAAGTGAAGAGCGAGTTCTGCTTTGGAGAACTCGGACGTGGTCAGAATGCGGCGTGCGTGTCGAGCGGCGACACGAAATGGCCGCTGCTCGCGTTCCCGTATCCGCGCATCTGCGGGCGGCATGCTAAAAAGGCTCGCGTCATGGAGCGTCGCGATGCTCAGGTTGGCGGTCGTCCAACTCATACCGTTCCACGGGTACCACACGATGTCGGTCGTGCTCGCAGACGAGCGGTGCCGCACCGGCAGACGTATCGGCCCTAGCCCGCGCATGTAGCGCGAACGCACGAACCATGCGGCGCGCTCGGGGACGAGCAAGACCACGCTCACGCGCTGTGGCCACTTCGCCCACCGGGTGAGTATCTGGCGGACGTACCTCCCGATTCCCCGCCGGTCGCCTACAAGATTCCACGCGTCAACGCCGACTCGCAATGGCATGCTCGTAGCATACTACAGGCTTGCGCGCGTGACGCCCTTTGCCGCAAGACGCACAAGGAGGTCACCCTGCGCCTCGCCCAAATGGTCGGACATGCCATCTTCTCCTGGCATCGTGGCCCATTTGATTGTGGGACGAAAGCCAGAACGATGCTTGGGCGCCGCCTTAGAGTCTATCGCCGGCGTCTGCGACCATGCCGTCATCAACGACAATTCCGGGTTGGCCTCGAGTGAGAACGCCGCTGTCGTGCTGTCCTCCACGCTTGCGCGCACGGGGCGACTCACGCTCGTGCGATCGTCGTTTGTGGATTTTGCCACCGCCCGCAACACCTGCCTGGACGCGACGCCGGCCGAATTCTCCCATGCCTGGGGCTTGTTCGTCGATGCCGACGAGGTGCATGGCGCGGAACTTTTGGCCATGGCCGCTCTCTTGCCGCATCTGCCGCGGGAGATCGAGGCGGTGGATGGTTACTGCCGCTTCTTTGTCGGATCGTTCTCGTGGTGGATGGACTTGCAACGCAGCCGCTGCTTCGTAAGGCTCTCACCGCAGCTGCGCTGGTCGGGCAAAATCCACGAGCGGCTAGCGCCAGTCGGCAGACGCATTGCGCTGCCGGCAGTGTGGGCACAGTATGGCCACGTCGTGCTGCCGCGCGAAGAGGCGGAAAAAAGCAAGCTCTACGCGTCCCTTGGCGCCGGCACGGCGCCGACGCAGCTGCAACTCGAGAGCCCCAACGCAACATCGGTCTGGGCACACCTGTTGCTGCATGCGCACCGGTTCCGGGGGAAGCATTCGCCCGCGATGGACATGGTCATCAAACGGCTCTCACTCGAGCGCGCTGAGCTCTTCGCGTGCGTTGACCGTCTGGCCGGGCTGCAGACACGCACGGACCGCGTGCGCAACGCTCTCCGGCGCGCGAACGCATCGCGCCTTGTCGCCTGGCGTGCGGCCGAGGCAGCCGTGCGCTGGCAGTGGCCCCCGTCGCGAACAGTTATCTCGTTTCCCTACATGCGGCGTGCCGCTGTGGGTGGACCGCAGCCGGCGCCGTCGGTGCGGGTAGATCTTACGTCAGATCAGCAGCGGGCCTGATCGGTTCGGGCACCCCTTGGGGCGTGTGCCCGAGCGCGATGTGGTACGCGCGTACCGTCTCGCGTGCGCTATGCTCCCAGGTCAGACGACGGATGCGCTGGTCGAGCGCGTCGCCGTGGCGCCGCGGCGGCCGCGCATATGCCCGGCGCACCGCTGCGAGAATGGATGCTGGGTCAGCCGGGTCCGCGTACTCTGCGTCGTCGCCGAAGTACTCCACCTCGGCGCCGCGGTCCGACACGACGAGTTTTGCGCCGGCTGCCGCCGCTTCGAGCGACGCGATACCCGCGGTTTCGCACCACGACACGAGCGCATGCACCTCGGTCCGCCCGAGCATGTCGAGCATCGTCGCGCGGGGGAGCCGCCCGAGGAACTGCGCCTGCGCGCAGAGCTTGCGGCAGACATCCACGAGTCCGGGATTGAAACAGGCGCCGACAATGCTGACATCAATGGGCTCGTCGCGCAGCGCATAGCATAAGCCGGTCTGGTTCTTCCGCGTCTCTACCCGGCCGACGGCCAAGAGGCCGCGCTTGTCATCGTGCCAATGCGCTGCGGGCTCCAGGCTTGCGCCGATCAACACGGTCACTAAAGGGATCTCCCGCACGCCGAGCTGCACGAGACAATCGCGCGCTTCGATGGCGCTGTTCGGGAGCAGCACTTGCGCTCGTCGCAGCAGCGCCGCTTGCTGGCGTAACCGCTCCTCGAAATGGCGTCGCTGCCGCGCATCAAAAAAATGGTCCAGATCGCGCTCCGCGCGCAGTCGCGCGAGCTTCGGCGGAATCGCGTCAACCGTGCGCGCGTGCAAGAACATGTGCTCGTACGCGTGCGCGCGCCCGAAATATTCGCGCAAGTCCAGCCACACCGGCGAAAGCGCGACGGGGACACCGGCCTCAGCGCAAGCATCCAATTGGCGTGCGCATACGTCGGGCTGTCCGACATTGAAGACATGGGCCACGTCGTAGCCGCTCGGATCCGGCCGATCCGTTTCGACCATATCCGCGTCGAGGCCCAATCCCTTGACCGCGGCGAAGTTATCGCGTGCCAGCACCGTGTCGCCGCCGAAACGCGTGGAGGCGTCGGGGCGAACCACGAAGAGCACGCGAGGACCGGTGGTCACGAGGGGCGGTGCTCCAAAGACACGCGTGCTAAAAACTCGACGCGGTTGGTTGAAGCATCTGGGTGCGATACAGGCGCGCATAGAGCCCGTCGCGTGCCAAGAGCTCCGCGTGCGTCCCTCGCTCGACGATCTCACCGTTGTCGAGGACGAGGATCATCGTCGCCCGGCGGATCGTGGAGAGCCGATGCGCGATGATGAAGGTCGTCCGCCCGACGAACAGCCGCTCGAGCGCTTCTTGGATGAGCGCTTCGGACTGCGCATCCAGCTGCGAGGTGGCCTCGTCTAAGATGAGGATCCTCGGATCACGCAGGATCGCGCGCGCGATTGCGACCCGCTGACGCTCCCCGCCGGAGAGCCGGATACCGCGCGTGCCGACCATCGTCTCGTAGCCGCGGGGAAATCTGCTGATGAAGCCGTGCGCGTTCGCCAGTTTCGCCGCTTGCTCTATCTCTTCGTGCGTCGCGTCAAGCCTGCCGTAACGGATATTATGCTCGACCGTGTCGGAGAAGAGCTGTGGGTCTTGCGGCACAACAGCAAGCGACTCCCGCAACGACACGAGCGTCACGTCGCGGATGTCCTGGCCATCGATCAGCACGGCGCCGGACGTCGGCGCGTAAAAGCGCGGAATGAGATTTGCAAGCGTCGTCTTGCCGGCGCCCGATGGCCCGACCAGTGCCACAGTATCGCCGGGCGCGACTTTGGCCGTGACGCCTCGCAGGATCTCGTGCTTTCCGTCGTACGCGAAGCGCACGTCGTTGAACTCGACCGCGCCGCGCACATTCGCGAGACGCCGAGCACCCGGTGCGTCGGGTTCTTCTACCGGCAGATCCAGCACTTCGAAGATGCGTCGCGCACCGACGAGCGCTTTCATCAGATCGGCGAAATAGTTCGAGATCTGGTTGATCGGATTGCTCGCCGCGATGGCGAGTGTCAAGAACTGGGCCAGTTGTGCAGGTGTCTTACGGCCGATGACGAGTTCGTAGAACGAAACGCCGGCGAGGGTGAGCAAGCCGCAGGTCACGAGGAAGTCGATGACCGGCACCTGCGTGAGCAGCATCTGCGCGAGCTTCATCGAGAGGCCGAGATACGACTCGTTGAGCTCTTGAAAGCGACGGACTTGATATGGCTCGCGTGCGAAGGCCTTGATCACGCGCATGGAATCAAGCGATTCCTGCAGGGCGTTGTTGATCTCGGCCACACCGCCGAGCGATTGCGTCGTAGCGCCGCGCACCAGACGCGAGAACCGGACCGCTGCGATCGTGATCAGCGGCGCGACCGCGATCGTGAGCAGCGTGAGCACCCAGTCGAGGTAGGCCATATAGATGAGCGCACCGGTCAACGTCAAAAGCGCGCTACACATGAGCGGCAGCTGGGTCACACCCATCACCATCAAGTTGACGTCCATGTCGAAGCGCGTCTGCACTTCGCCACGGCTCCAACGGTCGAAGACGGGCAGCGGTAAGAACTGGATCCGCGCGAAGAGGTCGCCGCGGATCTTGGCGATCACCTTTTGGCCGACGCCCTGCATGGTGTACGAGCCCGCGTATTGGGCTACGTTTTTGATCATGTTGAGCGCAAGGCCACCGAGCAAACCGGCCTCGAGCAGCTTGAGGCTGTGTTCCGTCACGGCTTGGAACAGCAGTGTCACCGCCTTCGCATAGCCGATAGTGGCGAGCGACGCGATCCCGGTGAGCGCGATGCCGATGAGCATCGGCACGGCCATCGGACGGACGTACGAGAATAGCCTCTGGTAGACCATCGTCATTGACGCTTCCCAGGCAAGCCCGGCAATCCCCGCACTGACCGCGGCGAAGCCGGTGTGCGCATGCGACATCGCGGACAGCGCGCGGACTCCCATGCACGTGCACATGCGGTGTGCGTTGACAGGAAGCGCGTGCGCGCGCCATAGAAGCAGGCGCGGAGCGGTATGAACGCTCAGCAGCTCCCCATCTTTCTCATGCACGTCCCCAAGTGCGCTGGTTTTTCAGTCGTGGCGTTCTTAGGCCAGGCCATCGCGCCACGTGAGATATGCCCGAACACGATCGACGGCAAATGGCGATGGGAACCTGAGCAAGTACCGGACTACAAACTCTACGCCGGACACTTCTCGGTCGACTTCGTGCGCGCGATGGGCGGGCGCGGAACGATGTTGACGATGTTGCGGCACCCGCTGGCTCGGGCGGTATCGCTCTACGACTACTGGCGCTCCTATCGCTGGGACTTCATCAACGCGAATTTCCCGCCATATCCGAACAACGGTCCGGCGGTCGCAAAGCGGTTTGCGCTGCTCGAGTTCTTGGATCAGCCGTTCGCGATCGACAACGTCTACAATCACTGTGCGCGCATGTTGCTCGGCAGCCGCTTCGACGAGCTCATGCCGGATGAAGATGCCACCATCGCCGAAGCAGCTTTGGCGCTGCGGGAGTTCGACTGGATCGGTTTTGTCGAGCACTTCGACATGTCCATCGCGCGCTTGGGTGCGCTGCTCGACTTGCCCGTTCCCAGCAGTTTGCCGCGTGAGAACGACACGGCCGCCCTGGGACGCGCAAACCCAGCCTTTGAGCCCGTCGTGCCCACCAAGCCAAGTCAGGCTGAAAAAGACAAGATCCTGGGGCTCAACCGGATCGACCTCGCGGTGTACGACGCGGCCCAAAAACTCGTTCGGCAAGGATCGCCAGCCTGAAAGTTCTGGTCATCAGCACCCGCGTACCGTTCGTCCACGGCGACGCCGAAGCACTGTGCGACCAGCTCGTGACCGCACTGCAACAAAGCGGACATGAGGCCGAAGCCATTCGCATCCCTTTTGCCGTCGCCGAGCCGGAGCGCCTCGTGGAAGAGATGCTCGTGGCACGCAGCATACGCGTGCGCAACGTCGACCGGGCGATCGCGCTTCGCTTTCCCGCATATCTCGTTCCGCATCCCAACAAGGTGATCTGGCTGGTCGACCCATTTCGTCACGCGTACGATGCCGGCAGCGCGAGCCGCTCACGCAACGACGATCGCAGCCGCCGCATTGGCCGTGCTGTTCGCGGGGCTGACCTCGTGGCATTCGCCGAAGCCAAGAGGCTCTTCGCAACGACCCCGGTTGCGGCGCAGCGACTGCAAAGAGTCAGCGGCGCGGAGGCCGCCGTGCTGCCTGCGCCCGAAGAGAACAGCGGCGATTGGACCGCGACGGTAGAGCAGCTGTTGGCGTGAGTCTGCGCATCATCTGGGCAGGTCCATGGAACGAGCGATCGAGCATCGCGGCGTTCGGGGTGCAGATGGTCGCCGAGCTTGCGGCTCGCGGCCATCTCGTAGAGGTCGTACGCACGGAACTCGAACCCGATGCGAGCCTAACAGCTCGGCTGTCGGCGGTTCCGACCACGTGGTGGCGAGACGTGTCCATTCACGAGCTGCGCCGTGACGTCGACGCGGTCATCGTGAACTTCGGCGATTCCTATAGTGGCTGCGGCGCGATGCTCGACAACTTCGCCGATGCCGGCGTCGTTGGGATTTTCCATGACCGCATCCTCGCGAGACTTGCCGACAGCTGGGTGCATGATACATCGCCGGATCCCTACGCGCGTTTGCGCCGGATGGTTGACGTGACTTATGGAAGCGGTGCGTGGAGAAAGGGACCATTCTTAGCCAGCGCCGACGCCGTCATGCACGAGCGGCCTATGCTCGAGTGGTTTGCAGCCGGCGTGTGCGGTGCCATCACCGCGGATGCGTGGGCGGCCGGGCGCGCTCGCCGCTCCAGCGCTGGGCCTGTCCAGGCGCTAACGGCTGCGGCGCAGTTCGCAGAGCTCGAACCAAAGCCGCCGAGCGCCGCCGGCGAATTTGTGATCGCGATGCTCGGCGCGGACGAGGACACGCGGCACATAGATGGCGTCGTGCAAGGGATCGGCGAAAGCGACCGCCTGCGCCGGACATGCCGGCTGAAGTTCGTCGGCTATGTCGAGGGATCGGTGCGTTCGCGGGTGCTGCGTTCGGCGGCGAGGTTGCGCATGCTAGCTCCATCATGGTGTGCATGGGCGAGCACGGAGGAACTCCCTGCGCTGCTGAGCGATGTCGACGCCGTCATCTGCACCGCGGCGTTTTCGCTTGAGCACCCGTCGCCATGGGCTGTCTTGGCGCTCAGCAGCGCGCGGCCGGCAATCGTTTTTGTAGATCCGGCGGACTGGGGGATCCCTCAAGATTGCGTGTTGGCCTCCACGCCCGCAAATAGCGCCGCAGACGTGCGCACGCATCTCGAGTGGATCTTGGGCAACCCCAGCGCCGCGTACGCTATGAGTGAGCGCGCGAGCGCATTCGCTCGGCGCACGTACACGCCCGCGCGCTATGTGGATATGCTCTTACCGCTCGTTCAAGCAGCAGTGGCTAACCGGCCAGTCATGATGACGGGCCAAGCTCTTGGCCGGACGCTGGCGAGCTTTGGAGTCGAACCCGACGATCCCGCGGTGCGGCGGATCGGTGGGGTATTATCGGGCATGCTTGGAAGTCCCGACTGATGACATCGGACGGTCGTAGCCCGGACCAACGCATCCCTGTCTACCGACCCGACTTATCGGGCAACGAGCGCCGCTACGTGCTCGAGTGCATCGACACCACATGGATCTCGTCGATCGGGTCGTTCATCCAACGTTTCGAGGAATCAGTCGCCCGCGAGACGGGCGCACCGCATGCCGTCGCCGTGTGCAACGGCACGGTGGCGCTGCACTTGGCGCTGCACTGCTTGGGGGTGGGCCCCGGCGATGAGGTGATCGTCCCCACGTTCACCTACATCTCTTCTGTCAACACGATCGCCCAGACCAAAGCCACCCCGGTGTTCGCGGAGTCGTTGGCGGACGACTGGAACCTCGACATTGGGGACGTCGAGCGGCGCATCACGCCGCGCACCAAAGCGATCATGGCCGTGCACTTGTACGGCGCGCCCTGCGCTATGCCGGTGCTCATGGAAATCGCGAAGCGACGAGGTTTATTCGTCATCGAAGACTGCGCCGAAGCGCTCGGCAGCCGCATCGCCGGCCGTCACGTCGGCACGTTCGGCGATGCGGGCACGTTCAGTTTCTTTGGGAACAAGACGGTGACGACGGGTGAAGGTGGCATGGTCATCGCGACCGATGATGCGCTCGCGGCACGCCTGCGTCTTGTGAAAGGTCAGGGGCAATCGCTCACTCGCCGCTACTGGCACGAGACGCTCGGGTTCAACTACCGGATGACGAACATCGAAGCCGCGATCGGCCTCGCACAGATGGAGCGTCTGGCGGATATCGCAGCGCGCAAGGCGACGATCGCTCAAGCCTATCGGACGCTGCTCGCTGACCTGCCGGTGACGTTTCAGCGGTTGGACGCGGGCACGCAAAGCTCTCACTGGCTCGTCAGTCTCTTGCTGCCGCCGGGTGCAGACCGCGCCGCCGTCATGACGCAGATGAGTAATAGTGGTATCGAGACCCGCCCGGTGTTCTTTTGCGCCCACGAGATGCCGATGTACGACACGGGGCAGCGCTTCCCGGTCGCGCAGGATATCGCGGCGCGTGGAATATCGCTGCCAAGCTATCCGGCGCTGACCGCAGATGACGTGCAGCGCGTGTGCGGCGCGCTCACCGAGGCACTGGCCGCGGTCACGGCGTGAACAACAGACGCGGATAGGATTGCTGCGGCCGCTTGAGCAGCAGCAGATTGAGCGAGAACACGTCAGCCAAGCCCGATGTTCGCAAGGGCGAGCAGCCACCGGATTCTTCATCGATCTCGTACGCCCGATGACCACGTTCCAAGAACGTGGCGAGCCACGCGTCGACGCCGATGCCCGCGCGCTTGAGATGACTGGGACCGAACTCAACGATGAGCGCGACCTCTGGGTTTTCCGCGACGATCCGCTGCATGCCGCGCCAGACCTCGAGTTCATATCCTTCGGCGTCGATCTTCACGAGCGAGATCGTAGTGCGCGGCGGCACGAGATCATCGAGCGGCCGGACCGTGACCTCGACGCTCGTGACTTCGTCGCGAATGGGCAGCAGCGACGTCAGTGCGAAGCTCTGACCGACGTGGATGCGCGCCGTAGACGTGTGCGCCCCTGCCGCGCAGGTCTCCACGCGCATGCGATCGCCCAACCCATTGATGTGCGCGCTGCGCTTCAGGATTTCAGCCAATCGTGGTATGGGCTCGACGGCGATCACGCGACCCGTCTCTCCTACGTGACGCGCAGCCGGTATCGCGAGCGTGCCGATGTGCGCTCCCACGTCGATGACGGTCTCCCCATCACCAATCAACGCGGCCATCAACGTGGCTGTGCCCGGCACGCGCTTGGACGCGTGTTCCAGCATCCAGGCGAGTAACGCTTCGTCTTCAGCGGGAACGACCGACCAACCATACCACGTGCGCACGAGGAAGTCACGCTCGGAGAGCCTGACCGCCTGCCGGTGCAGTAAATCGTTCAAGCGTTGCGCGAGTTCATCAGTTCGACGCTGCAGCTCGTTCATACGATCGAGCAGCGCATCTAAGTCCGCGCGCCTGAGGATCATAAAGCCACAGTCAGCATGGGATCTCTGCCATGAGTTTCCAGGGCGTCGCGAGAACTTCCCGCACTCGTGGGACGTGCCGCCGCATGAGGTCGAAGCACAAACGTGTTCTGTGGTTGCTCAACCACAAGACGCTCATGCCGTACGAAGCCGGTCTCCTGCAAGATCTGGGCTTCGAGGTCTTCACGCCGAAGATCGTTCCGGATGCTGAAGAGTATCGCAGCTGCATCGTCGATGACCGGTTCGATGCGCGCTTGAGCATCCCGCCGCGCTGCCTGGAGCGCCTCAACACGTTCAACTTCTACGACGGCAAGTGGCCGAGCGATGTCGTTGCCCTGCTCAACCAGTATTTCGGCACGGCGTTCGTCGTCGCACATGCACAGCAGATCCCCGAGGCCGTCGAGAAGTTCGAGGGGAACATCGCCTTTCGGACGTTCGGACTCGATGGACAGCGCACGTACGCGCAGTTGTTGCGCTTGCTCTTCGGCGACGCGTTCTTGGCGAAGATCCACGCGCTCGGCCGGCGGTTTTGGTTCGCGCAAGGGTATCAACAGCTGCAAGAATGCGAGCCGCCGCTTTTGGCGCGACGCGCGGTGTTCTTGCCGGTGGGCCTGGCGCCAAGCTCGTGGCGGCACGCCAACTCCTGGCACGGCTCAACCCGGAAAATCCTGTTCCTGTGCCGTAACGTCGTCAGCAGTCGCTATTACGCAAGCATCTATCAGCAGTTCAAGCGCGATTTCGGCGACCTGCCCCATATAATCGTCGGCGCTCAAGACGTTCCTGTCGACGACCCCAATGTCGTGGGCTACGTTTCTGACGATGAACTCCAACGGCTGTACAGCGAATGCGCCGTGCTCTACTACCACTCGCGCGAGCCCCGCCACGTCCATTATTCACCGATCGAAGCATCCATCAGCGGCATGCCCGTCGTGTTCTATGGCGATAGCCTGCTCGGGCGGTTGAACGAGCAGCCAGTCGGCGGTGCCGTCGCCACGAGCGCGCAGGCGCGTAGCACGATCGAGCGCATCCTCGCAGGCGACCAGGCATTGATCGATGAGATCCGGCGCGATCAGCAGCAGATCGCCTATCACTTCTCCGATGCCTACTGCCGTCCGATCTGGCAACAGGCAGTCGCTGAAAGCGGCCTCTTCCAACGACCGGCCGAGGAGGACGGGGCGGGGGCTCGTCTACGACGTGCGGTTGGGCCGGCGCTCGCACCGCTCGCTCGCAGGCTGACACGCTTTCGGTCGCGGCG
>JAFANK010000362.1 GCA_019232725.1 Vulcanimicrobiota bacterium
TTCCCGATCGTGAGCTGTGCGCTATGGAAGGTCGAGCGGCGGCCATCGCATTCCACCTCAACTCGGAATCGCCGCATCCTGCGCACGACCCGTGCGCCGCGGAGAAGCAGCGCGAGCAGCCCGAGCTTGGCTTTGTCCTCCTTGGTCAAAAGCCTCGTCATGGTCGGGCTCAGCCCAATGCTCATCTCATTGCAAAAATACACGTCGTTGACGCAGCCAACATCGATCGATCGCGTGACCCCGGCCGCAATGACGGCACATGCCGCCTTGACATCAAGTGGCACGCCGACGCTCCGAGCGAGGTCATTGGCCGTGCCGACCGGCACGATCCCCAAGGGCTTTTTCACACGCACGAGCGCCTGGAGGGCAACGTTCAACGACCCATCGCCGCCCGCCACAACGACCGCGTCACAGGCATCTCGGTGTTCGAGGATAGAGGAAGCAACCGCGAGCTTATTAGGCTCATCGAGCACGGTCACTGCGATACCGGCGTCGTTGAGCGCCTTTTCCGCTATGGCGTATTCGTCCGCGGCGTGCCGCGCCTGCCGGTTGACCACCAGCAGGGCATGGCGCGGTGGATCCACAGCGAATCGCGCGGCATCTCGTTCCGCTTGCACGGCAGCCCTCTCGTCCTCTTGTTTACCGGCTGCGCTCACGGGTAACACGTCATCGATACTCCTGGTACCGCTTTAGTGGAGGGCTTATGGGCAGCTTGCTCTGGACAATCATCGTCGTTCTCTTCGTCCTGTGGTTGATCGGCCTCCTGACGCACATCGGTGGCGGTCTCATCCACATCTTGCTCGTCATCGCCGTCATCGTGTTGATCATCAACCTCATCACCGGAAGAAGCACGGTATAGAGGCAGCGCGAGCATGGCGAAACGGAAATCCACGGGGCGCCGTTACGGCCCAAAGGCCGGTAAGAAAGTCAAGCGCGCTATGCACGAACGCAAGCATGGCACCTTGCGGTCTGGACGGTCTGGCAAAAAAGTGACGAGCCGTAAACAGGCGATCGCCATCGGACTTTCGGAAGCCCGGAAAAGCGGCGCCAAAGTCCCGAAACGCCGCAAGCGCAAGCGGTCGTAACGAGAACGACGGCATTGCTGGGCCGCGCTGCACTAGCGCGCGGCCTTCTTCTTGTGGCGGCGATCTCTGTGAAAGGCGCGTGAGGTCTTCTCCACCGAGCGCATAGCCGCTTTGGCGCCCATGATGCCGCCAAGCTTGACCTCATTGCCCTGTCGCTGTGAATAGGTCTTGACGAAGTCTTTGATCTCTTTGAGCAAGGGTTTGGGGACGTCGTCGATATCCTTATACGCGTCATAGGCTTGTGGCGCTCCATCGCTTGGCAAGGGCACGCCGATGAGGCGATCGTTGCGCACGCCATTTTTGTATTCGCGGATCGCCCCCACCACGCGCACCTTCAGGAAGCACCCGGAGAATAATCCATTCTGGGTTATGACCAGCAGGTCCAGCGGATCGCCATCATCGGCGAGCGTGCCAGGTACGAAGCCATAGTCGTACGGCCAATGCATATCGTCGGGCAGCACCTCCTTGAGCTGGATGATGCCGTACTTGCCGGCCAACGCATACTTGTGCGGACTGTTCTTGGCCGTTTCGATGATCGCATGCACCACATGCCTGGTCTTTTTTTTCGGCACCGGTGGAATGTCTTGAAAATGCGTCGCATTGATAGCCATGGCATGCGGCCCCTCTACCGCACCAAAACCTATTCCCCGATTACCCTGGGCGTACGCGCGGGCAGGGCCCCGGCCAAATGCGCGCCAACGTCGAGCCACGTTGGCTACCCGGGCTTATCGCATGTCACGATGGTTGCTGCTCGTCGTCTGCATCGCCCTTGTCTTCGGTTGCCACGGAGGGGCCCGCACGCCGTCAGGGAGCCCCGCCCGCAACGGCGCCCTTGGTCTGGGCATGGTGACAGACGTCGGCGGCCTCGGCGACAAGTCGTTCAACGACTCGGCGTACCGTGGCCTCTTGCGAGCGCAGTCCGAGCTGCACGCGGACAGCACCGTGCTGCAGTCGCGCGCGGTCGCAGACTACGAACCGAATCTCTCCACACTAGCCGAACGCGGTGATTCGTTGATCTTCGCGATCGGGTTCCTCATGCACGATGCGCTCGACGATGTCGCTCCGCGTTTTGCCTCGACGCACTTCGCCATCATCGACTCCGTCGTCGATCAGCCCAACGTC
>JAFANK010000351.1 GCA_019232725.1 Vulcanimicrobiota bacterium
ATCGATGCGTCGCGGTTGGGTATCGCGGGAGGCAGTTACGGCGGTTATCTCACGGCGTACACGATTGGGCAGACCACGCGTTTCAGAGCAGCGATCGTGATGCGTCCTGCGACGGATCTTGTGAGCTTATGGGGCACGTCCGAAGTCGGGCGCATGCTGGCCGAGGATTTCGGCGGGGGCCCGTCCGACGTGCCCGACGTGTATCGCCGTGATTCTGCGCTCACCTACGCGGATGCGATCCAAACACCGTTGCTTATCATCCACAGCGAGCGCGACTACCGCACGCCTGTCGGCCAGGCCGAGCAGCTCTTCAGCGCTTTACGCCATCGGGGCGCGATCGCGGAGGTCATGCGCTTTGTCAATTGCGATCACAATCTTTCCCGCACCGGTCCGCCGCAGCAACGAGTCGCACGCCTCGAAGCGATCGTCGATTGGTTCGAACGGTATCTAGCGCCCTAACGTTTCTCGAGAGCCTGCTTGACGTCGAGCGCGATCTGTTCGATGAGCGCTCCGCGACCGTCAAAGCGCTGCTGCTTGCGGATGAAGCGCCAGTGCGAAAGGCCAAGTTGGTCACCGTAGATGGTCGCGTCAAAACCGGGTATGTAGGTCTCAGTAGTGAGCGGACTCCCGCCGAATGTCGGCTTGTCGCCGATGCTGGTCACGGATGGATAGGCTTTGCCTTTGTGCCAGGCCGTCGTTGCGTACACGGCGGGCGGTGGTATGAGTTTCTCAGGCTCTATATCGAGGTTCGCCGTCGGGTAGCCAAGCTCGTGGCCGCGCCCATCGCCCAACACGACGGTACCGCGCACGCGATAAGGTGAGCCCAACAGCGTATCGGCCTCGGCGAACTGCATCTGCGCGATGAGCTCGCGGATACGCGAACTCGAAACGCGCTCGCCGTCGCGTTCCAACAGCGGCGCCGCTTCAAAGAAACAGCCATGAGCCGTGAGCACGCTTTGTGCCAGTGCGACGTCACCGGAGCGTCCTTCGCCAAAACGCCACTGATCGCCGACGATGAGCGCGCGCGTGCGCAGGCGGCGCAACAACACATCTTCTAAAAACGCGTGTGCGCTCGTGCGCTGGATGCGTTCATCGAACGGCAGCAAGAACAAGATGTCGATGCCGACACTTGCGAGGAGATCGATCTTCTCATCGAGGGTCGTCAAAGACTTTGGCGCTTGGTCGGGCTGCAAGAACGCCTGGGGATGGTGCTCGAAGGTCAGCGCCCCGACAAGAGCGCCTGCTCGGCGCATGGCCAAGAGACGCTCGAGCACGCTACGATGCCCGATGTGCACGCCGTCGAAGACGCCGATGCTCAGCAGAAGATCAGCGCCAGCCTCATAGCTATCGAGGGAGCGGACGATGCGCATGGCGGCTACTCGTTCTCTGCCTTCATGCCGTTGCCTTCGCTGGCACGTGCGAACACATGCGACGGCTCGAGCACCGTGACGCTGTCGCGTTGCACAACGCCACCATACCCTATGAGCACGCCGGCATGCATCGCAAGCACAGTTGCCGCGGGCCACACCGTCTCTGACCCGTCGGGGGTCAGCCGCACATCGCTGCCATGACCGAAGCGCCGGGCACCGTCATCATTGAGTTCGACTCGTGCATTGTTGAGCACCGTGAGCGGATCGATGAGACATGCCGATGGCGCTGCCGCAAGACGGTCGGGCGTCACCGCATCGCGCAGCGTGAACGGCCCGGCAGCGGCGCGCACCAAAGCGCCCATATGTGCCGGCAGCCCGCACCGACGGCCGATCTCCTCGCACAACGTTCGGACGTACGTGCCCGCGGAACATGCGACTTCGAGCCGTGCGCGCTGCGACTCGCACGCGATGACGCGCAGCTCATGGATGGTCGCCGTGCGCGCCCGGCGCACGACCTCTTTGCCCCGCCGTGCCGCGACGTAGAGCGGCTGGCCGTCAATCTTGCGCGCCGAATGCATAGGCGGAATCTGCTCGAGCGGCCCGACCAGGGAGACGACCACATCTTCCAGTGTCGCGTGCCAGCCTTCGGGCACAAACGCACGCTCGATCTCGGTGCCGGTCGCATCACCAGTGTCGGTTCGCACGCCGACGACGAGCTCGAACACATAGCGCTTGCGATCGTCACCCAGGAGCGGCAAGAGTTTCGTCGCTTTGCCGGCGGCGAGCACCAAGACCCCGCAGGCGGTCGGGTCAAGCGTGCCCCAATGGCCAAGAGCGGACGCCCCAAGACGCCACTTCACCCAATTGCCGAATGCAGCCGAGCTCGGACCCGGAGGTTTAAATGCGTTGATGAAACCGAAGGGCTCGTCTGACATGCAAGCGCGAGCTTAGCTGAACTTGCCCGCGGCTCCGGTATGGCGTGCTACTTCGAGCGGCGTTCGGCAGCCATTTCCGCACGCACCGCGTCGAGCATGCGCTCGAGCGCTGCAGGCAGTGGACCCTCTAACGTCGCTCCAGCCGCCCGGAAATGACCACCCCCGCCTAGGGACTTAGCCACCTCCATGACGTTGACGCGACCGCGCGATCGCAAGCTCAAACGGTAACTCCTATCGGGGGACTCTTTGAGCAAGGCCGCGACTTCGCAGTGGTCGACCGCGCGCAGCGCTCCAACCACGTCCTCCAGATCTTCATGCGTTGCGCCGAACTCTTCGAGCAGCGCTTGGCTCACGCTCGAGTAGCAGATGCCGTCGCCGGTCAGGACGAAATCATCAAGCACACGACCGAGGATCTTCTGGCCGCTGAAGCTGCGCGTCTGATACAGCTGTTCGACGATACGATCCTTATCGGCACCCGCGTTGACGAGCGCCGCCGCCAATCGCAGCGTGTGCGGATCGGCGTTGCTATACATGAAGCAGCCTGTGTCCGAGATGATCGCGGTCAGCAGGCAGGTCGCGATGCTGCTCGTGATCGGCAGGCCGAGCGCCGTGATGAGGTCGAGCACGAGCACGCCGGTCGCCGCCGCCGACTCGATGACATAGTTCCACGCGCCGAAGCGCTGATTACCAAGGTGGTGGTCGATGTCGATGACGCGTTCGCGCGGCACCCACGCCAAGGGCTCGCCGGCACGCGATTGATCGCTCATATCCAAGAAGATATAGAGTGCTCGCGCGTCGACGCTGTCGAACGAGCGCTGCGTGAGCTCGGCATCCGGCAAGAAGCGCAGGTTGCGCGGTACTTCGTCATCGAGAAAATAATGCACGGTCTTGCCGAGCGCGCGCAGCGCAAGTCCGAGCGCAAAGCCGCTGCCGAGCACGTCACCGTCCGGCTTTTCGTGCGCGCACATCACGAAGTGTTGATGCTCGCGCAGCGCGCTCAGCACGGGTTCGAGCGCCGTGCCGGTCGCCGCTCCGTTACTGCTCGCCGTTCTTGCGCTCATCGCGTTTGCGCACCTCATCGATGATATGGCTCACGCGCACGCCATGCTCGATCGAGCGATCGCGCACAAAGGTCAGGTGCGGCGTGCGCCTGGTCTGCATGCGCTTGCCGAGCTCGCTGCTCAAGAAGCCGGCCGCGGATTGCAGGCCGCGCATCGTCTCGCGTGCGGCGCGCTCGTCGCCCATAGGGCTTGCATAAACGCGCGCGGATCGCAGATCGGGGCTGACCTCAGCGCCCACGATCGTGACGAACCCGACCCGTGGATCTTTGAGCTCTTCGCGCACGATCTCGCTCAGTTCGCGCACGATCTCGTGCTCGATCCGCATGAGCCGTTGATTCTTCCCGGCAGGCCGCTGTGGTATCATCACCGTCATTACGTCCCGCTACTCAGGCGACGGCGATGCGTCATCGTCTTCATCATCATCGTCGTCATCTTCGAGCCATTGCCCGGCCGCCTCGTCGCGAACCTGGCCGCGCGCCCACGTGCGCACCGCTTCTGCCCGCTCCTGATCCCCGCATTCGGTGAGCGCGTCAACCAGTTGCGATGCGGTCATCGCCCAGCGCTCGTCGGCATCGTCAGCGCCGAGCACGACTGCCGCCGCCAAATGCGAGATGGCATCGGCCCAGCGGCCCAGGTTGGCGTATGCGGCGCCGAGATCCGCGTGCAGCCCGGGGGCGCCAGGAAACGCGTCGACGCCCGCACGCAGCACGTGCTCCTCACGTTCGTCGTTGCCGAGCTCGAGGCACAGTGACGCCATGAGCTGGATGCCTTCGGGACCGAGGTCGCCTGCGGCGTCGGCAGGCTCGAGCAGCTGCAACGCGCGGCGCAGCTCGGAACGCTGCTCGGGCGTCCACGGCTCATCGCCGTCGCCGTGCGCAACGATGACGTTGAAATAGATCTCATGGGCCTGGTCGACGACGTCGCGATCCATCTATAACCTATCGCGCAGCCGGATGCGTCCGGCTGCTGCTCCAAGCGACGCCTAGACGCTCGCCGGGGCGACGCGTTCGGTGGTAAATGCCTCGATCACGTCACCCTCTTTGAGATCGTTGAAGTTCTCGATCGCCATGCCGCACTCGTACCCTTCCTGCACTTCCTTGACGTCATCCTTGAAGCGCTTGAGCGAGGCGAGTTTCCCCTCGTAGACCTGCACGTTGTCGCGCAGCAAGCGCACGCCCGCATCGCGGATGATCTTACCGCTGCGCACGTAGCAGCCTGCGATCGTGCCGACTTTGCTGACCTTGAAGATCTGCCGCACTTCTGCTTGGCCGGTGACGACCTCGCGCTCTTGAGGTTTGAGCATGCCCGTCATCGCCGCCTTGACTTCATCGATGACGTTGTAGATCACGTCGTAGAGACGGATGTCCACGCCCTCGGTCTCGGCCTTGCGCATGATCGTCGCATCGGGACGGATGTTGAAGCCGATGATGATGGCGTTCGATGCGCTGGCCAGCATGACGTCGCTCTCGTTGATGCCACCGACACCTGCGTGGATGACGCGCGTGCGCACTTCTTCGTTCGCGAGCGTGTCAAGCTGCGAGCGTAAGGCTTCCGCTGAACCTTGTGCGTCGGCTTTGATGATCAGGTTGAGGTCGCGCTGGCCGCTCTCTTTGGCTTGCGCCAAGAAACCGTCGAGCGTCACCATGCGCCGCGTGGTCGCCATGCGGATCTCCCGCTTGCGCTGGCTGCGCTTGGCGGCCAGCTCGCGCGCATCGCGCTCGTCGGAGACGACCTCGAGCACGTCGCCTGCCGCGGGGACGTCGGAGAGACCCATGATCTCGGCGGGAATAGAGGGGCCGGCGCGCTTGATCGGTTTGAGCTTGTCGTCGAACATGGCTCGCACGCGACCCCAGGCGGCACCGACCACCACCACGTCGCCCGTTCGCAGCGTGCCGTTCTTCACGAGGACGGTCGCGACCGGACCGCGCGAACGGTCGAGCTGGGCTTCGATGATGACGCCCTGCGCGCGGCGGTTCTTGTTGGCCTTGAGCTCGGCGAGGTCAGCATTGAGCAAAACCATTTCGATCAGCTCATCGATGCCGGTCTTCTGCTTGGCCGATACGGGGATGAACTGCGTCTGGCCGCCCCAGTCCTCAGGCGTGAGCCCAAGTTCGGAGAGCTGCTGCTTGACCCGGTCGACGTTAGCGTTGGGCTTGTCGACTTTGTTGACGGCGACGACGATGGGCACGCCGGCAGCGCGGGCGTGATTCATCGCCTCGACGGTTTGCGGCATGACGCCGTCGTCTGCTGCCACCACCAAGATGGCGACGTCGGTGACTTTGGCGCCACGCGCACGCATCTCGGTGAACGCTTCGTGGCCGGGCGTATCGATGAAGGTCACCTTGCGATCGCCCGTCTCGACTGTGTACGCGCCGATGCGCTGCGTGATGCCGCCTGCCTCGCCCGCTGCCACCTTGGTGGAGCGGATGGCGTCGAGCAGCGACGTCTTGCCGTGGTCGACGTGACCGAGCACCGTGACGACCGGCGGCCGCGCCGTGAGCGAGCCGGCAGGATCGGAATCGACCACGATCTCGGCGACTTGTTCGCCGGCTTCCTTGACGATCGTGTTGAAGCCAAAGCGACGCGCCACTTGGCTGGCGACATCGGGTGGGATGTGCTGGTTGATCGTCGCCATGGTGCCCATCTTGATGAGCTGCGCGATCACTTGGCCCGCACCGACAGCCATCGCTGCGGCAAGCTGCTGCACCGTGATGAGATCGGGTATCTCGAGATCTTTGAGAACCGCCGGTTCGGCGGCCGTGGCCGCAACCGACGCGCCTTTGTGGCGCGGTTGCGTCTTTTTGAGCAGCGCCTCGCGCTCGCGCTCTTTGCGATCGCGTTCCTGCTCCTCGCGCGATCGCTTGCGACCACCCGTGGGGGCTTGCGTGATCGGCGACGGTGCGGCGGCCGGCGCTGCGCCGGGGCGACCCGGCAACGGACGACCCAAAGCGTCGCGACGGGGCACGGGGCGAAGCGAGGGTGCGCCGGCGGTACGCGGTTGGGCGACAAAAGGACGCGCCGGTGGCCGCTCTGGACGCGGGGGCACGACCGGTCGCGCTGCTGCGGGGGCAGGCGTCGACGGCGATGCGGATGCCGCCGGCACGACTTTGTGCGGCGCTGCCGGACGCGTTGCGCGCACAGTCCGCGGTGCGCTTGCGGGCACGGGCTTGAGTTGTGGCTCGAGCGGTGCGTGCGCAGCTACTGGCGTGACGGTCGCGGCAGGCTTTTGCATGGGCGGCGCTGCTGCAGCGGCGGCCGGCGGGGCAGCAGGCGCTTGCGCTTGGACGGCAGCCGGCTGTGGCGCGCCGTTCCCCGTGCGCTTCGGCGCGGGTTTGTGCGTCTTGGCAGCCTTAGCAAGCTTGCCCAACAGAACGCCCTTGACGATCTGGGCGCGATGCTGATCGATCACGCTCATGTGCGTCGAAGCGCTGATGCCGACTTTGCTCAGCAGCGCTATCGTGTCTTTGCTTGAAAGGTTGAGCTCTTTTGCGAGCTCGTGCACCCGTACTGTGGTTGTCATTCTCTCCTTATGTCACAAGCGCGCCAAGCGCCCGATATCGTTTGTTCTTCTTCACGGCCTGTGCGCACTCCGGTGAACACAGGTATGCGCCTCGTCCAGGTCCCCTGCCGTCTGGGTCGGCCCGCCACTGATCGCCGCTACGCACGAACCTCGTCAGTTTGTGCTTCTCCACGCGACGTTTGCAGACCACGCACTGGCGTAGAGGTACGTGCCGTGTCTTCACCCTTGCCTAGTTCCTTATAGCAGTCCTGTCAAGAACCCCCGTCGCTCTCAGGCGTCTCATCTACCTCTTCGTCAGCGCGCTGCAGCTCTTGCAATTTGCGGATCAGGTCCTCGTCTTGCGCGAGCATCTCCGGCGTGAGTTCGACACCGGTCTCCTCCGCAGCGATTTCAGCCATGGCTGCAACCTGTTCGTGTTCTTGTTCTTCTTCGGCGCGCTGCTCGACGAGTTCCGCCCATTGCTCTTCGCTGTGGATGTCGATGCGCCAGCTTGTCAGCTTCGCCGCCAATCGGACGTTTTGGCCTTCCTTGCCGATGGCAAGCGACAGCTGGTGCTCGGGCACGACGGCCTCGGCAAGATGTTCACGCTCGTTGAGATGCACGGAGACAACTTTGGCGGGCTGCAACGCATTAGCCACGTAGGCCGCGGCATCGGCTGCCCATTGGATGACGTCGATCTTCTCGCCGTGCAGTTCTTCAGTGATGTTGTTGACGCGCGAGCTGCGTGGCCCAAGGCAGGCCCCGACCGCGTCGATATCCTCTTCTTCTGTGAACACGGAGACTTTGGAGCGCGAGCCTGCTTCGCGCGCGACATCTTTGATCTCGACGAGCCCCTGGTCCACTTCGGGGATCTCTTGTTCAAAGAGTCTGCGCACGAGATTGGGATGGCTGCGCGACAGGATCACCTGTGGCCCTTTGTTGGTCTTGCGCACTTCCATCACATAGACGCGGATGCGCGACCCGATGCGGAAGACTTCGCCCAGCACCTGTTCGGACAACGGCAATACCGCTTCGGCTTTGTCGAGATCCACGAACATGTTGCGCTGCTCGTAGCGCTGCACGGTGCCGCCGACAAGCTTGTCGAGTTTCTGATTGAACTCGTCGAACACCATGTCACGCTCCGCCTCACGGATACGCTGCACGATGACTTGCTTGGCGGTCTGCGCGGCGATGCGTCCGAATTCTTTCGGCGTGATCTCGATGTCGAAATTATCACCGACCTTGTGGTTGGCGCCCGCTTCCGCCGGCGTGATCTCGATAGTAGGATCGGTCACCTCGTCGACGACCGCTCGCCGAGCGAATACACGGTACGAACCGTCTTGACGGTCGACCGTCACGATGGGATTGCCGACGGCTTCGGCCTCGCGCACGAAATTGCGCTTGTACGCGGACACGAGCGCTGCTTCCAATGCCTCCAAGAGCGTCTCGGCGGGCAGGTTGCGATCGCGTTCGAGTTCTTTGAGGGCTTCGATCAATTCCGGATTGGGTTTGGCCGGAGCGACGGCGGTCGAGCCGTTGCCCGCGGCAGCTTTCTTCAACGTCTTCCGAGGAGCCATGTTCTTCCGTTCGTGGGCGGACTTTTGCGTGCCGTCCGCCCGGTAGAGAGCGCAAAAGGAGTGGGCCAGCCACTCCTTTTCAGGACATCAACCCGCATTTTACCAGATACGCGCCTGGCCGTGCAAGGGGCACTATTGGGGAAGTCGCGCCATGGGCGCTAGGCTTTGCGCTTTTTGAGGTCCTCACGCGGGTCGTAGACGAGATTGGCGCGCTTGATCGCCGCATACGGGATCGGCGTCTGGCCGGCGTATCGGTCGTCGACGGTCACAGCGGTATCGTCCGCGTGCGCGATGCGCCCGTTGAACTCGACGCGGTTTTTGATGCGCAGGCTTGTGATGACGTTGATCACGCGGCCGTGGAATCTTTGGAAGTGTTCCGGTCGAATGAGCGGGCGATCCAATCCCGCAGACGCGACCTCAAGCTGGAAGAGCGGCGCCGGTGGCGGCAACTCCTCGATCCGGCGTTCAATGTAGCGAGAGACGGCTTCGCACAGGTCGGAATCAACGCCGCCTTCACGATCGATGGTGAGACTCACGTAATGCACGCCACGCTCATTGCGCACCGCAGCTTTGAGCACTTCAATCCCGCGGAACGGCGCCAGCTCGCCCATGCGCGTGCAGATGACCTCGAGCTCTTGGGGTCCGAATCGGCTCATACGATGGTGGCAAGCGGAACGACGTCAGCGCCCGAGCGCTTGAGCGCAGCTCTGATCGCGGCGGCGGTTTCGACCGCGTTTTTGGAATCCCCGTGGACGCACAGGCTTTGCGCGCGAACCCCGATAGCGACACCGTTGACCGCTCGCACGTGTCCGTGCACGACGATGTCGACCGCCTGCTTTGCGGCGCGTTCCGGATCTTCGATCACCGCATCAGGATGGCTTCGGTTGCGCAAGGTGCCGTCGACTTCATAGACGCGATCGCAGAACGCCTCGGCCGCGACGCGCAGGCCTGCGGCTTTGCCCGCGGGCAGCAGGTGCGAGCCGGCGAGGCCGACGAGCACGAGTTGCGGATCGCAGGCGGCGACCGCGCCGGCGATGGTCGCTGCAAGCGCGGCATTTGCGGCACCGTCGTTGTAGAGCGCGCCGTGCGGCTTCACGTGCACGAGGCGAACGCCGGCCGCGTGTGCGAGCGCGTGCACGGCGCCGATCTGATAGATGAGCGCCTGGCGCAGTTCGTCCGCCGAGAGGTCCACGGTCCGTCTGCCGAACCCCGCCTGATCGGGATACGAAGGATGCGCGCCAACCGCCACGTGGTGACGAGCAGCGGCGTCGAGCGTCGCAGCGATGATGCTCGGATCACCGGCATGGAAACCGCATGCCACGTTGGCCGAGGTGACATACTGGAAAATCGGTTCCTCGTCGCCTTTGCGGCGCGCGCCGAACGACTCCCCGACATCGGCGTTGAGGTCAACGCGCGGCAGCTGGCTCATCGAATTCCTCACGTAACGCTTGCGTCTTCTCCGTCAAGGCGGCGCTTGCGTCCGCGAGCGTGACGCGCGAAAAGCGCACGCTGTCGCCGGGTCGCAGCTGGGCTGCGTCGGGAACATCGGCCGCGATCACGACGAACGGCACGGCATAGCCACCCGTCGTCTGGTGTTCGGCGAGCAACACGATGGGCAACCCGTCGCTCGTGAGCTGCACGCAGCCCGCCGTGACGCCGCTCGACAGGACATCAAACCCGCCAACATTGCGCAGCGCCACGCCTTCAAGGCGGGCACCTTGCCGGTTGCTGCGCGCTGAGACGCTGTATGCTTGCCCGCACAACGTCTCGATTTCGTGTGGCGCGCATCGTGCGAAATGCGGTCCGGGCAGCACGCGTAGCACAGCGGGCTGCCGCCAAAAAGGCCGCGCGCTCGCAGGGATGGCTCGCTCGTCGTCAGGCAGTTCCCGTTCGACCTGCGCAAGTGCGAGCGTATCGCCCGTCGCGAGTGCCCGGCCCGCACCGCCGAATCCGCCCATGACATCAGTGCTCGCACTGCCGAGCACGAGCGGCACATCGATGCCGCCATGAAAGGCGACGTAGCAGCGCACGCCGCGTTGCGCATGACCGATCTTCACTTCAACCCCGGCGCGCACGCGCAAGGCTTGCCACGTCGGCCGCTGCGCGCCGGCAATGCTTACCGGAGCATCCGCGCCGGTGATCGCGATCATCGTCGTGTGGCGCGGAGCAAATCGTATGCCCGTTAGTGTCGTCTCCACGAGTGCAGCGTTGTGCGGATTGCCGAGGAGGCGGTTCGCGCAGCGAGCGCTCAGCCAGTCGCTCGCCCCCGACGGTGACACGCCGAGCGCGGCGACACGGTGCCGGCCAAGGTCTTGCACGGTCGAGAGCAGACCAGGGTCGATGATCTCGATGGTGGTCGACATCATCTGATGACCGCCGTGGCGTGGTCGAGCGAGTCGACCGGATGAAAAACAATGCTATCGCCTGGGCGCAATAGTGCCGGTTCCAGTTGCACGGGATCGAACATCGTCGCGGCGGTCTTTCCCACGATACGCCAGCCGCCTGGCGAATTGCGCGGATAAATACCGCACTGGCCAGCTGCGAAGGCGACGCTGCCCGCGGGCACCTTGACGCGCGGCGTCGGCAGACGCGGTAAATGGAGCTTGTCGGACAAACCGAGTAGATACGGGAACCCGGCGGAAAAGCCAAGGAACGCGACACGGTACGTGGGTCTGCAAAATTCCTCGATGACTTGCGCAGCCGTCAACGCAAGCGCGGCTGCGACGTCTTCCAGATCGAGCGCATACTCGGGCGAGAAGCAGACGCCGATGTCGACGTGTCGCGCAACGGCCGGCTGGCTCGCGCTTGCCTGCTCGAGCGCACCACGCATCGTCGCCATCGCGATCGCCAGCTGCGCCACACACGGATCGAAGCGGACGAGCACCGACGCGTAGGCGGGGACCACATCGAGCGCAGCGGAGCCGAACGCGTGCAGCGCAGCCGCGTGGAGCGCCCACGCGCGCGCCGCAGTCCCCTCATCGATCGTGTCGCCCACCACGGCCAAAACCGCGGCATCGCCCACCGGCAGCACGTCGCCTGCGATGCTCATGGGCGAGCCGTTTCAGCGCGCGCATCAGACAGTCCGTTTGTGGGCGCCTTAGTACAAGTCGGCGCCCACAGGAGAGGGCCGTCGCAGATGCTGCGAGGAAGCCGTCGCGCATGAGCACGTTGCACTTCTCGCCGCGAGCCAATCGGGCTGCAGAGATCCACTGGCAGCAATGGGGTGACGCAGCGTTCGCACGCGCCGCGGAGGAGAACAAGCCGGTGTTGCTAGCGATCTCCGCCGTGTGGTGCCACTGGTGCCACGTGATGGACGAGACGAGTTATTCGGATCCGGCGATCATCACGCAGATCAACGAACGATTTGTGCCCGTGCGCGTCGACAACGATCAGCGACCCGACGTCAACGCGCGGTACAACATGGGTGGCTGGCCGACGACCGCACTCTTGACGCCGGAGGGCGAAGTGCTCTACGGCGGGACGTACATCCCGCCGGAAGCGCTGATGCAGATCTTACGACAAGTCGAAGCGTTGTACGGCGACCCTGATAACCGCCGCTCCATAACGGAGCAAGTCGTGCAGATGCGCACCGCGCGCCTGGGGCGCTCGCGGACGCCGCGCGGGGGCGATCTGGACCCCAACACTGCCGCCAACGTCGCTGCGGAGCTGTGGTCGGCATTCGACCAAGAGTATGGCGGGTTTGGCACCGATCAAAAGTTTCCGCACGTGAGCGCGTTGCATTTCCTGCTCGATCTGTTCTCACGTACGCACGCAGAGCTTGCGCAGGTCATGGTGCAGCGCAGCCTGCAGGCGATGGCCGGCGGCGGCATGTACGACCACGTGCAAGGCGGTTTCTTCCGCTATTCCACGACGCGCGATTTCTCGGTCCCCCATTTCGAGAAGATGCTCGAGGACAACGCGGGGCTGCTGTACGCATGCGCCCGTGCCGGCGCAATGTTCGACGATGCCCGCTTGCGCCAGACCGCTATCGACGTCAAACGCTATCTGGATGAGCATCTGTGGAACGACGCGTGGCAAGCATATGGCGGCTCGCAGGACGCGGACGAACATTATTACACGCTCGATGCCGGCGCCCGCGCGCAGCTTCCCGAGCCGTACGTCGACCGCACCGTCTATAGCTCGTGGAACGCGCAAGTTGCGATCGCGCTGCTCGCAAGCGCGCCGCTCCTGGAGCGCGACGGCGTCGAGGTCAGCGCGTGGACCGCACGAGGATGTGCGATTCTCGAGACGCTCTTCGGCCGGATGCTCGAAGAACGACTGCTCTGCCGGTATTTCGATGGAGCACCGCACGTGCGCGGGCTGCTCGGCGATCAGGCGTGGGGCGCATGGGCAGCGCTGATCGCGTTCGGCGCCACCGGTGAGCCTCGATGGTTGGAGCGTTGCGGTGACCTCATCGCGGCGATGCGCGTGCTCTACGACGAACAATCCGACGCGTATCTCGACCGCTTGCCGGGCGGCGATGGCGCCGGGCGCGTCGCGATCGCTCTCACGCCATTTGAAGAGAACGCGCTCATGGCACGCGTGCTTCTGGGGTATGCGGCCGCGAGTGGCTATCAGGTGTTCGCGCAACAGGCTGAAGCGATGCTGCGCCGCTACGCGCGTGATTACCGGTCGCACGGGTTGTTCGGCGCTGGCTACGCAGCTGCGGCGCTCGATGTGCTCGAACCGCCGATCGACGTGCACGTCCTCGGGGCGCCGAACGATCGGTTGGCCGCAGCGCTTCGTGCCACAGCGTTGCGCGTGACGTCGCCGCCCCTGCGCATCGACACGATCGATCCCGCTGCATCCAAGCAACGGGCTGAAGAGTTCGGTCCGGCTGTAGGCGTGCAGGCGTTGCTGTGCCGCGGCAGCGTGTGTTTTGCACGAGCAGCTTCGCCAACTGAACTGGAAAGCGCACTCGCCGGCGTCAAGACATAGGAAGCGGCGCCCATCGGAAGCCTGCTCCGCGCATACAGGTAACGCCTCGAAAAGCGGTCAAAAGGTGGTCGGCTCTAAAGAGCCGACCCCACATTACATCTGAGCCGGCCCCGCCTTACATTTGAGCCAGGCCTACATTACGTGGAGGAATAGTGGCGAAATACGACGCGATCATCATCGGCGGCGGCCATAACGGGCTTGTCACCGCAGCATATCTGGCGCGCGCGAATTGGAAAGTGCTCGTGCTCGAACGGCGCTCGATCGTCGGGGGCGCCTGCGTCAGCGAAGAGACGTTTCCTGGCTATGCGGTGTCGACCGCGGCCTACGTGAACAGTCTGTTCCGGCCCGAGATCATCCGCGATCTGCGTCTTGCCGACTATGGCTTTTCACTGCTCGAACGCAATCCCGCATCGTTTTCGCCGTTCCTCGATGGCCGCTACCTCATCTTGGGCTCGGATAGCGCGACCAACGTCAGCGAGATCTCCAAATTCAGCCGCAAAGATGCGGAGAACTATCCGAAGTACGAAGAGATGCTGCTGCGCGTCGCGTCGGTCATCGAGCCGACGCTCGAGCAGACGCCGCCGAACATCGCAAAACCAGGACTGGGCGACTTGCTCAAGCTTGCGCCGATGGGCCGCGCGATGCAAAAGCTCGGGCCACAAATGAGCGAGGCGATCGAGATCCTCACCGGTCCCGCACGCCCGATCCTCGACCGCTGGTTCGAGTCCGAAGAGCTCAAAGGCACGATCGCGACCGACGCCATCATCGGCGCGTTTGCGTCGCCTTCGATGCCGGGCACCGCGTATGTGCTCTTCCATCACGTGATGGGAGAGACGAACGGCAAACACGGCGTCTGGGCATACGTCAAAGGCGGGATGGGCGGCCTCACGCAGGCACTCGCCAAAGCCGCCAAGGACCTCGGCGTCGAGATCCGCACCGATGCCGAAGTCGCGAAGATCTTGACGCGCAATGGCGCCGTCAGCGGCGTCGCGTTGCGCAACGGCGATGAGTTTGCAAGTCCGCGCGTAGCGAGCGGCGTCGACTGCAACGTGACCTTCAATCACCTGCTCGACGCACGCGATGTGCCTGCCGATTTCTTGGCGGCCATCAATCGTATCGACTACAGCAGCGCGTCCATGAAGATCAACGTCGCGCTGGAGTCGCTGCCGAGCTTCACAGCGTTGCCGGGGTCGTCGCCCGGGCCGCAGCATCGTGGCACCGTGCACATGGTGCCGGATCAAGATTATATCGAGCGCGCCTACGACGATGCGAAGTATGGGCAGCCGTCGCGCGATCCGATCGTCGAGATGTGCCTGCCGTCAGCCGTGGACCCGAGCGTCGCGCCGCCTGGCAGGCACCTGGCATCGATGTTCGTGCAGTACGCGCCCTACAAGCTCGCCAACGGCCAATGGGACCAAGCGCGCAAAGACGCCTTCGCCGATCGCTGCTTCGAAATCGTCGAACAATACGCGCCCGGCTTCACGAGCTCGGTCACGGGCCGTCAGATCTTGAGCCCGGTGGATCTCGAGCAGACGTTCAACCTCACCGGCGGCAATATATTCCAAGGCTCGATGGGCTTGCACCAGCTCTTCATGTTCCGCCCGGTGCCGGGCTTCGCTGGCTATAAAATGCCGGTGCGGGGCCTCTACCTCTGCGGCGCAGCAGCGCATCCGGGCGGCGGCGTCATGGGTGCAGCCGGCTGGAACGCCGCACGCGAGATGCTCAAGCGCTAAATCAAGACTGTTCGACGGTCAAGGAGGAAGCCCGTGTCGTCAGAGCAGGTGAACCTGGCGATCTCGGTTCTCACGCTCGTCGTGCTGCTGGCCGCTGCGGTGGCCGCGGTCGTTCAGCTCCGCCACATCCGAGCATCAAGTGAGAGCGCCACATTTTCGACCGCTTTCGCGCTCTGGTACTCCCCGGAGGTGCAGCGTGGGATCCGTTTCATCCAGCACGAGTTCACGACTAAAATGGAGGATCCGCTGTTCCGGCAAGAACTGGACACCGCCAGTGCCGTCGATCACGAGGATCATCCAGAGCTCAACGTGCTGGACTTCTTCGACAATGTCGGCAACTACGTCGTGTTCGGCAACGTTCGCGAGGCGCTTATACTGCATCCCGCGGGTCAGCTTATCGTCAACGTTTGGGAGAGCCTGTCTCCGGCCATCGCCATCATGCGCCGCAAACGCGGCAGGCAGCTCTATATCTCGTTCGAGTACCTGGCCGCACGTGCGCGCACATGGATGGAGCGATATCCCGATGGGTATGCGCCGAAAGGATTTGTCCGGTTGCCAAACCCAGACGTGTGGCAACAGGCGGATGCGAAAAGCATGCCGACCGAGGCATGAAGCGGCTGATTGTCACGGGGGACGATTTCGGAGCCTCGACGCTCGTCAACGAAGCGATCGAACAAGCACATCGCGCGGGCGTGCTCAACAC
>JAFANK010000369.1 GCA_019232725.1 Vulcanimicrobiota bacterium
CCACGAGCTGCCCGACGATTGTCTGTACCTGCGAGGCAGGCACCTGTTGCAGGAAGGAATCTGCGAACCAAGCCGCCTCGATCTGCTTGGACGTGAACAAGCGCGCCAATGCCGACTGCGCAGTAGCGTCAGCAAGCGCACTGGTGCTGCCAACCGCGACGAGCAACGCGGCACACGCTACGGCAATGCGGCGCAGACAGCGCTCCTTGAGCACGCGCAAGAATACGACCCCGCGCCCGCTACACCCGCCGTGTTAGGGTGAGATTCCGATGTCCTGGTAAAAGGCGTCGGGATTCATCGGCCGGCCTAGGAAGTTCTGCACGAGCACGTCCGGTTCAACGGACGCCCCGGGTTCGAGGATGTCCTTGCGATAGGCCATGCCGACCGTCGGGTTGAGCAACCCTTCGCGCTGGAATCGCGTGAAGATATCCTGCGCGTACACACGCGACCAGAGATAGCCGTAGTAACCCGCGTCATAGCCGCCCATGAGATGGTCGAAGCCCGCCTCGGGGTACGTGCCAGGAATGCCGGAGAACGGCGTCATCTTCTTCTGCAGGTCGAACCACGTGGAGTTCACGTTGATGTTGGGTCCAGAGCTATGGATGGTCATGTCGTATTGCGCATAAAACGCTTGCGTCGACCATTGGTATCCGTCATCGACATGCTTCAACGCGATCATCTTCTGGATCAAGTCGTCGGGCAACGGTTCGCCGGTCTTGTAGTTGCTTGACACCATTTTGAGGATCGACGGTTGCCACATGAAGTTTTCGAGCATTTGTGACGGCGCTTCGACGAAATCGGGACGGACGGCCGTACCATACAATGTTTCGTACGGCGCGATCGAGAGCGTGCTGTGCATGAGGTGCCCGAATTCATGGAAGAACACGATGACGTCCTCATGGCTCAAAAGCGCAGGCTTGCCGGGCGCAGCCACGGGCCAATTGCCCACGATCGCCGAGACGGGTTTTTGATACGTGCCGTCGGGCAACACGCGCCCCGGTCGGATGGGGAAATTGGCGAAGTGGTTATACTTGCCGGGACGCGGATAGAGATCCAAGTAGAACCATCCGATGGGCTTCCCGCTGGCCGTGTCGGTGATGGAGTACTCGGTCACCCCAGGCGCCCACGCATCTGCTTGCGGGATCTGCGCGAACGTCACGCCCAACAACGTCTGATAGATGGTGAAAACGCTTGCGATGACGTGGTCGACGGGGAAGTATTCGCGGACGAGCCGGTCGTTGACCGCGTACTTCTTCTCAACGAGCTTGTTCTCCCAATACGCATAATCCCAACGCTGTATCGGCCCTGGCGAACCTTCGCCGTTCTTGAACGAACCGAGCGCTGCGACTTCGCTGTCGGCCTTGGGCAAGAGCTTCGTGCTGATGGTCGTCAGCAGCGTTTCGACGCGTTCCGGGGTCTTCGCCATCTTGGCGTCGAGCTGGTAGGCGGCCCACGATGAATAGCCGAGCAGGTGCGCAAGCTCGTCGCGCGCCGCTACCGCTTGCTGTAAGCGCTCGACGTTTTTGAGCCCCCCGCGCATGTTGTACGCGGTCACGAAGCGCTTGCGCGCCGCGCTGCTCGATTCGGACAGCATGTACTGCTCGTACGTGCTCTCGTTCACCGGCACGAGATAACTCGAGCCCGATTTCTTGAGCGTGGCAAGGAAATCGGGTGTCAGGCTTTTGGCTTCGCTTGCGGAAACGGTGATCGTCGTTTGATCGCCCGCCAGCTGCAACGCAAAATCACGCTCGAGGTCCGCGATGCGTTCGAAAAGCTGTGTGGTCTTCTTGCGCGTCGCATCATCGAGGCCAGCGCCGGCGCGCTTCCCGCCGATGACGTAGTATTCGTCGAGTTTGGCGCCGGCAGGAGCGGGTGCATCCCCCACTTGCGCGACGTGTTGCGCCACCGCATAGATACGCGGATCCGACGACATCTCCACCGTGAAATCGGTGACCTTTTGGCTGCATCCTTGCGATGCTTTGCGCACGGCCGCATCGGGCGACAAGAGGTACAAACCGGATTGCACGGCTGTCGCATCGTTGAAGTTAGCGCTCGCGTTCTCGATCGCGGCCAACGTGGTGAAGGTGGCGGCCGTGGGCTGCATGGTGACGATCTTGGCGAGCGCTGCTCGGGCTTGCGCGATGGCGGCGTCGCAGCTGGCCGTCAGCTGGTCGGGCGTCTCGTGCCAATTGAGGCCGGTCTGGGCCGGTAGCGACGGCGTCGCCGGAGCAGCGGACGCTGCAGGCGCGGGTGAACCATTCGATGCCGCGGGCGTCGGCGAGGCGGGCGGTGCAGCGCCAAGCGCGGCGAGCATGACCATTGCCAGCATCGCGGATTGAATCGTCGATCGTCTCATGCGTCTCGCTTTCCTATATAGAGATGATTGGGATCGAGGACGTCGCGCAAAAGGTGCAGCTCTGCCTGCGTGGGAGGCGGCAGAACGGTCACAGTTGGCGCGACGCGGAGCGGCCATCCTGCTTTCTTCATCACACTCTCGGCGTCCACACCAGGATACAGCGCGACCAGTTCTAGTTCACCATCAGCTTGGGATGGCTCCAAAATGCCCACGTCCGTCACCACCCGCACAGGGCCGCGACCGGGAAGACGGAGTGCCTGTCGGCTGCCATATTTTCCGTTCTGCCCTGGCGAGGTGATGAAATCAACCGTGGCCGGGAAACTGCGGGGACTCAAGGGGGCGACGACGATGACACGTTCTGCGTGAATCGCTATCTCGCAAGCACCGCCGCTGCCGGGCAGCCGGACTTTCGGCCGATCGTACGAGCCGATCACGGTCGAGTTGATGTTCCCGTAGCGATCGATCTGCGCACCACCCAAAAAGCCGACCTGGATGCGACCACCCTGCAGGTAGAATTGGAACACGTCGGCCATGCTTGCCACCGCAAGCGATCCGGTGACGAGCGCGGGATCGCCGATCGAGACCGGCAGGCGATCCGGGACCGCACCAACCGCGCCGGACTCATAGATGAGGACCAGGCCCGGCGCATGCGTAGCACGCGCAAGATTGCAGGCCAGATTGGGCAAGCCGATCCCGACGAACACCACATCACCATCGTGTAGCTCGCGCGCCGCGCGAACCGCCATGAGTTCGGTGTTGGTGTACGCCGTGGCCTCAGAAACCGTAATTCACCCCCGCACTGATCTGCGGCTTAGCGGTGAGACGCTGCTGCCGCTCAGGCCCGAGCTCATGCATATAGCCGGCGCGATCGGCGACACCGTACACGAATGCGTCGAGCCAGCGCTTGAGCGCCGCCTCATCACGTGAGATGTCTTCCCACTCGACGTAGAAATCGTTGTCGCGATCGTAATACCCTTGCGCATACGACGGATGTGCACCCCATGGCTCGCAGACCACGGCGTCGACGATGATGCCTGGGATGAGCGTGCGGTTGGGGTCCGCGCGCACGACTTGCTCCTGGACGATCTCTTCGACGACCACGATCACGCGCTTGGCTGCGAATGCGGCTTCCTTTTGGACACCGTACAAGCCCCAGATCTGGGTATTGCCGTCGCGATCAGCACGTTGCGCATGCACGATGGTCACATCCGGATTCAACGCGGGAACGGTCGCGATCGCATCGCCCGTGTACGGACAGGTGACGCCGCGGATCAGCGGATTGACCGCGGGAAGATCGGTGCCTTGATAATCACGGAGCGGCCAAAAGGGCAGTTTTGCCGCGCCCGCCGAGAGCCGAGCGACCAGACCGAAGTGTGAGTATTCCTCGAGCTCAAGCGAGGGCGGCTGGTGTTTTTCGACCGCGCGGCGCAACGCATGGAGCGAACCGACACCCGGATTGCCCGCCCACGAGAAGACGAGCTTGCGCGCGCAACCGGCCGCGATGAGCTGATCGTAGACCAGATCCGGCGTCAGCCGGCAGAGCGTCAAGTCGCGACGGCGCTGACGGATGATCTCGTGTGCGGCCGCGAAGCAGATGAGATGCGTGAAGCCTTCGATGACGACGGTGTCGCCGTCGTGGACGAAACGCGCGATCGCGTCGCGCATGGGCATCAACTTGGGAGATGTAGGCGGCACTAAAGTGCCGCCTCCACAGAAAGCGCCGTCTCTAGGTTGGGTGGCACTAAGGTGCCACCCCTACGCACGTAGTCATGCGGGGACGCGGACGGATGCGATGACCTCGTCGAGGATGCGCAATGCTATCGTGGCATCTTCCTCGTCGATAACGAGGGGTGGCGCGAGTCGAATGGTGCTTCGGCCGCAGCCCAAGAGCAGCAGACCTCGATCAAAGGCAGCCTTTTCGAGTTCCGGCACGAGACCATGGTAGGGCTCTTTCGTCGCGCGGTCGCGGACGAAATGCACGCCGATCATCAGCCCTGCCCCGCGGATATCACCGATGATGTCATGCTTGCGTTGCAGCTCGCGGACGCCGTTCATCAAAAACGCGCCTACGCTCCGCGCGTTCGCCATGAGCGATCCCTCGATGAGGTCGAGCGTCGCGAGCGCCGCGGCGCAACAGACCGGATTGCCGCCGAACGTGCTGCCGTGCGTGCCACGCTCCCACGTCATCACCGATTCCTTCGCGACGATCGCGCCCAGCGGCATGCCTGACGCCAGCCCCTTGGCCAAGAGCGTCACGTCCGGCGCGACGCCGAGCAGTTGCGAGGCGAACATATGGCCAGTCCGGCCGACACCCGATTGCACTTCGTCGAAGACGAGCACAGCGCCGTGCTCGTCGCAGAAATCGCGCCAATACTGCACAAAGGCCTTTGGCGGCACCACGTAACCGCCTTCGCCGAGGATCGGCTCCATGAACACCGCCGCGACTTCATCAGGAGCGAGACGCTCGTGGAAGAGCGCCTCCGCTTCGTTGATCGCACAGGCCAGTGAGTCGGTACAGCTCGCCGGCTCGCGGCAGACTTGGCAATGGTACGGGTCGGCGTACGGCAGATGGTAGATGCCCGGCAGCAGCGGGCCGAAGTTGTGACGGTAACGCACTTTGCTCGAGCCGAGCGAGATCGCGCCCATCGTCCGTCCGTGAAAAGCGCCACGAAAAGCGATGATGTTCTGGCGCTTGGTATGGGCGCGCGCCAGTTTGATCGCCCCTTCATTGGCTTCCGTACCGGAATTGGTCAAAAAGACACGCTTGGGTTCGGGCCCGGGTGCCAGTTTCGCCAGGCGCTCGCACAGCGTCCCGAAGCTTTCATAGTAGAAATCGGTCGAGCAGATGTGCAAGAACTTGCGCGCCGCGGATTCTATAGCCGACACAACGGCCGGGTGCGCGTGACCGGTCGAGGCGACCGCGATGCCCGCCATGAAATCCAAATAGCGGTTGCCGTCCACGTCTTCGATCATCGGACCGGCACCGCGCGCGACGACGAGCGGATACTCCTTGATGTACGATGGCGAGGCATAGCGCTGGTCTTGTGCGATGATGCGCCGGGCGTTAGGCCCAGGTGGCGGCGTTTGGATATGCGGATAGTTCTTGGCCACGTTTGATACTCTCTGGAGCGAACGCTTAAGCGTGCAGAGTAAAGTCCTTACACGCTTCTCGTCTGCGAGAATCGGACCTTGCGCGCATTCCTGATGGAACGAGTGAAACAGTGCTCGCCATGCGAGTTTACTCGCGTCCTATCAGGGCTTGTGCGCGCGTCAGACCATCTGCGTGCGTGATTGCTCGCGCATGAACTGCTGCACGTAGTACGGACCACACCCACCCTTGCCAGTGATGCCCGATCCTTTCCAGCCGCAGAACGAGTTGACGCCTGGCCACGCGCCGGTTGTGGCACCGGTGCGCCGGTTCACGTACAGCACACCCGCCTCCATCGTGTCGAAGAAGCGGTCGATCTCTTTCTGGTCGCTTGAGAACAAGCCGCCGGTGAGTCCGAGATCGGAGCGGTTGGCCTGCGCAAGCGAATGATCGAACGACGTGGTCACGCCGACCGAGAGGAACGGCAGGAACAGTTCGCGCCCGAACAGCTCGTGGTCGAGCGGCAATTTGACGATGACCGGCGCGACGTAGTTACCGCGATCCAGTGGTGACTGCGTGAGCCGTTCACCGCCTACCAGCACATTGCCGGCGGCGCGCGCCTTGGTCACGGCGTCGTCGTACTTGCTCGCGGCGCTTGCGCTGATGACGGGACCGAGATAGACTTCCTTTTTTGTCGGATCGCCGATGACGATGGCCTTGGTCTTGGCGACCAACAGCTCGAGGAACTTGTCCGCGACCTTCTCGTCGACATACACGCGCGAACAGGCGCTGCACTTTTGTCCTTGCAAGCCGAAGGCCGATCGCATGACGCCTTCGGTTGCCATGTCGAGATCGGCGCTCGTCGTGACGATCGCTGCATTCTTTCCGCCAAGCTCCCCGAGCAGCGGCCGCGGATAGCGTCCGCCGGCCGAGAACTCACGCATGAGACGCATACCCACGTCTTTTGAGCCGGTAAAGGCGACGCCGTCCACACCCGGATGATGGATGAGCGGTTCACCCACTTTCTCACCCGATCCGAAGAGCAAGTTGAACGTGCCCTGCGGTAGACCGGCCTCATGATAGATGGCGGCGAGTTCAGCCCCGGTCAACGGTGCTTGCACCGACGGCTTGTACACGACGGCGTTGCCGCCTAAAAGCGCCCCGCTCGACATCCCGGTCGAGAGCGCGAGCGGGAAATTGAACGGTGCGATGACGACGAACACGCCATAGGGGCGCAGCGCATCCTGCGTGCGCTCGTTCGGCGATAGCTGGCCCATCGGCCGGATGTAGCCGTTGGAGCTTTCGACTTGGTCGGCGTAATAGTCGATGAGATCAGCGGATTCCTCAGCGTCGCCAAGCGACTCCATGCGGTTCTTACCGATCTCGACGCTCATGATCGCCGCGAGCTCGTAGCGGTGTGTCCGGATCGCATCCGCTGCTCGGCGCATCGCAGCCACCCGCTCCTGCCATGACATCGCTCCCCAACGCTCTTGACCGCGATGAGCAGCGCGCACGGCAGCGTCGATCTGCGCGTCGCTCGCGCTCGTGAACGTGCCGATAGCCAGGTCGCGATCGATCGGCGACGCCGTCGTAAAGGATGACCCCTCGCCTTTGGCGTGCTGTCCATCGATGTACGGATGGTGGGTCGCTCCTAAGTATTTCGTCTTGACCTTTTCGAGGGCGGCCTCGAAACCAGCATGGATCTCATCCATGTTGCCGCCGACGGCTGAATAGGTGATCTTTGGCTGCTTGGCCGGTGCTTGCGTCGTCATCTGTTCTTCCTTCGCGGTTGGGTGTGTCGAATCGTGTTCGGCGAAGCCCGAGTGGTGCCCGCCTTCAGCTGCGCAGCGCGGCGATGTCGCGCGCCACGTCAGCCAGGCTGTCGCGCAGGAGTACTGCAAGCTCGTCGATCTGGGATTCGCTCACGACCAGTGGCGGCGCTATGAGGACGAGGTCACCATTGGTGCCGTCCGCATGCCCCGTGTTCGGCCACACGATGAGTCCGCGCGCGAGCGCTGCATCCATCAAGCGTTCGACCACCTTGAGCCCGCGTTCAAACGGCCGCTTCGACGCGCGGTCTGCCACAAGCTCGACGCCCGCCAAGAGGCCGATGCCGCGCACGTCGCCGACGAGCGCAGCGCCATCACCCACGTCCATCAACGCGCCGAGTTGCGAGAGCAGCCGAGGACCCAAGCGCGCCGCGCGCTCCACGAGCTCGTGCTCTTGGATGTATCGCAGCGTTGCAAGGCCGGCAGCCGCTGCGACCGGATGCTGGGAGTACGTCTGCGCGTGCATCAGGCCGCCGAGCTTGCTCTTCTTCATCGCGTCGAAGAGCGATTGCCGAGCGAGCATGGCTGAGAGCGGCACATAGCCACCATTGAGACCCTTGCCGAGCGTGATGATATCCGGGGTGATGGCTGCGCCGCGTGCATCCGTGAAGTGTTCCAATGCGAAAAACTTGCCGGTGCGGCCGACGCCGCAGAGTACCTCGTCCGCGATGAAGAGCACGCCGTAACGATCGCAGATCTCACGCACCCGCGCATAGTACGACGCCGGGGGCACCGCCGCACCGGTCGATGAGCCGCCGATCGGCTCGGCGATGAACGCCGCCACCGTGTTTGGACCGGCCGCCACGATCGCCGCTTCCAGTGCATCGCCGGTCATCGCGGGAGAACGATCGCCGTCGCCGGCGCGGTAGGGGTAGGGCGCATCGATCATACGGACGTCGACAAGCCATGGATCGAACAGCTGCCGGTAATGCGGTCGCGCCGAGGCGGACAGCGCGAGCAGGGTATTGCCGTGGTAGCCGGGCGTGCGCGCGATGACGATCCGCCGTTCAGGCTCGCCGCGCTCGACATGGTACTGCCGTGCGAGTTTGAGCGCGGCTTCCACTGCTTCGGACCCGCTCGACAAGAAGTAGGCTTTCTCGATGCCCGCCGGCGACAATCGCACGAGCGCATCGGCGAGACGCTCGACCGGCTCGTTGGTGAACATAGTGCCATTGATGTAGGCGACCTTCGCCGCCTGGGAGGCGATGGCATCAGCGATGTCTCTGACACCGTGCCCGACGCTCGCGACCATAGCGCCACCACACGCGTCGAGATAGCGTTTGCCGGCATCGTCGTAAAGATAGACACCTTCGCCGCGCACGATGAGCGGGAGCGAGCGGTTCAATTTGCGGTAGAAAACGTGGGAGGCGTCAGGCGGCGCGCCCATCGTGCTGTGTGCCTTTCTCTCGTGGATCAGGAGGCCGTTTCGGCGGTTTGGGGGCGATCCGCCTGCGGTGACTTGCGCACGGTCTGCAATGCAAGCGCCCAGGCGCTGGGCACGAGCGCTGCGTTCGTGATGATGCCGATCGACAGCAGTCGCACGGGTGTCAATCCGAAAAGCGCCATCGCGGTCGCTTCGAACAGCACGGCCACCAGCAACAACCAAAATACCGAGTACCTGGCGACGGCGACCAGATAACTGCTCGCGATCACCCAAAATGCCAACAACATCTCGTCGAGCGCATACATCCGCAAGAGCGGCGCAGCTCCCACAAAACTTGCCCCATACGTGAGCGCGATGAGCGGTCCCGGAATCAACGCCAGCACGGCACATGCGAGCATGCCTGCGAGGCTGCCCAGCAACGCTGCCATGCCGAGCACGCGCGCAAGCGCCTCGCGCCCGACGTGTTGTGCGGCGGCCGCCTTCGGCATGATGATCATCATGATGAGCCCGATGCCAAGCGGGATGGTGCGCGCAAGCGTGCCGGCGGCGCCGAAGTACCCCGCTTCTTCGCCAGATAAGTGGTGCTTGGCGAAGACCATATCAATGAAGAGCAGCGCGCTGCCGGCGGCGGTGACCGCCAGCACCTTGAGCGCCTCTCCGCCCAGACGCAGACCCTCTTGTGGAATATGCGGCGTGCTCTGCGCACGTGACGTGAGTGGCACGTAGGCGACCAACAGCGAGATGAGAGCACTGGCGATCAAACCGCCGAGCGCACCGGCGACGCCGTAGCCGAGCGCGACGGCGGCGAATCCAAAGCCCACCTTGGCGGCCCCCTCGCTGATGAGCGAAGCGGCAAGCGCGTGGAAGCGGTGCGCACCTTGCGCGGCTCCGCGTGCGAAGACCGCTAAAAAGGTGGCCGCGACGTATGCGCCCAGTAGCCACCAAAGCGCCGGTTCGCTGACGTGCACGTATGGCCGCAGTGGAATGCTCGCGATGCCGAGCGCCACTCCCGTGAGAGCGGCGACGATCAGCGTGAGCCGGGCGGTACGGCGCACGAACGAGCCGATGAGTCCATCCAGGTGCGACGTCCACATCCGTGCCGTCTCTTGCATCGCCACCGTGCCGATGGCATACGGCAGTGCTCCCAGCAGGCTGGATACCGCCATGAGGGTGACGAGCGTACCATAGGCGGCGGGGCCGAGCCTGCGCGAAAGCGTGAAGTGGAAAAAGAACGAAAAAAGATTCCCAAGCACTGCTGCACCGACGACGAGCGTCGCGTCACCAGAAAAACGCCGCAGCTCGAAATGGCCGCGACGTGCCGGGGCGGGCTCCTGCGCGGCGTCAATCCCCATGCAGACGCTCGCTCACATCGCGCTCGACAGATGCCATCACCTCGGCGAGCGGACGCCCGGCCCGCTGCGCTATCCCGCGTACATCATCATATTCAGGTCGAACGCGCCGGCCGCCGGGGCCCTCGATGATTTTCACACGCACCGGTCCAAGCGCCGTCGTCACCGTTTCCACGCGCCGCGGCAGAGTTGTGCGATGCGCGATCCACTGTCGGACACCGATGCTCGTCGTCTCAGCAAGCATGACTGCCGCGACCGCATCGGCACGCTCCGGCTGCGCCAGACTCGCGAGAATAGTACCGGGACGGCCCTTCTTCATGACCACGGCCTGCGTCCAGACATCGAGCGCACCCGCGGCGAAAAGCCGTTCGATGACGTGTTCGTACAGCTGTGGATTCATGTCGTCGATGTTGGTCTCGAGTTGCACGACATCGCCCGGCTCGCTTGTGTCCGCGCGCGCATCCACTGTTTCCCCGATAACGACGCGCAAGACGTTGGGAAAAGGGAAGTCACTGCTGCCGGCACCGTAGCCGATGGCATCGATCGTCATCGCCGGACGCAGCGCGAACGTTGCCACGGTGCTGAGGATAGCCGCGCCGGTTGGGGTGACGAACTCACCGTCGACGTCTAGCGCGTAGGTGGGGGCGTCGCGCAGCAGCTCAAGCGTCGCGGGCGCTGGCGACGGTCCTTCACCATGCGCGCTTCTGATGCGTCCTCGACCGCACGGCAAGGGCGAGCAATGCACGACGTCGATGCCGAGTGTGAAGAGACCGATCGCGGCGCCGGCGATATCGACGATGGCGTCGACTTGCCCGACCTCATGGAACGCGATCGCATCTTCGGTCGTGCCGTGCACGCGAGCCTCAGCCACGGCAAGCCGCCGATAGATCTTCTCCGCCATGGTCTCGACGGCGCTCGGGAATTGCGCGGCGCGCACGATGCGCAGAACGTCCGCAAGCCTGCGGTGCGCGATGCCTTCATGATGATGATCGTGGTGTTCGCGTTCCGCGCTCGCCGGACGTCCATCTTCGCCCGGCACATCGACGTCGAGATAGAGCGCGGCCAGCCCACGCTTGTCGACGCGCTTGGTGTGCAGTGCAAATCCCGGCACGGGCAGTTTGCGTAGTTCTCGTTCGAGCCTATCAAGCGGCAGGCCGGCATCGACCAGGGCGCCGAGGATCATATTGCCGCTCGCGCCCGAGAAACAATCGAAATACGCGATCTTCACGCTGACTGCGCGTTCATGTTGGCCTGGCTCACATTCTCTACGCTGCGCAGAGCGACCCGCCGAACGCTTCTTACGGGGATAGCGTCGCGGCGTGAAGAACGCACTGGCCGCGAGCCGCGAGCCCGCCCAAGCACAACGAGGTTTGCATGTCACTGGCCGCCCCGCAACCCGCCTTCGACGGTCACGTCTTCCGTTTCGCGCAGCGCACGGGGCGTCTGCGGGCGAGCGCGATCCGCGAAATTCTCAAAGTAACCGCCATGCCGGACGTCATCTCGTTCGCTGGCGGACTGCCGGCTCCCGAACTCTTCCCGATCGAGCATTTCGCGAAGGCCTGCCACGACGTGCTCGCACACGATGGCGCGGCAGCACTGCAATACAGCGTCACGGAAGGCTACCCGCCGCTGCGCGAGTGGATATGCGAGTACCTCGCGCGCGTCAATCACATCGCGTGCACGCCCGACCAGGTGCTCATCATCAGCGGTTCGCAGCAAGGCCTCGATCTGATCGGGAAGGTCTTGCTTGATCCGGGCGACACCGTGATCATCGAAAACCCCGCCTACTTAGGCGCCATACAAGCTTTTGACGCATACCAGGCGCAGTACGTCAACGTCGCCACTGACGATAACGGCATCGTCACCGCGGACCTCATCCGCGTGCTGCGTGAGGCCAAGCGCAAGCCCAAGCTCTTGTACCTCGTGCCGAACTTCCAAAACCCGAGCGGCATCACGCTTAGTCTTCAGCGCCGGCGCGATGTCGTCGCGATCGCGGCTGAACACGGCATCCCCATCTACGAGGATGACCCCTACGGCCGGCTTCGCTACTCCGGCGAACACCTGCCTTCGCTCATGTCCATCGCGGGCTCACGCAATTGTATCTACATGAGCACGGTGAGCAAGACCATCGCGCCCGGCATGCGGGTTGCCTGGCTCGTCATTCCGGACCGCGAGGTGTTCGAGCGAGTGGTCCCCGCAAAGCAAGCGGCCGATCTGCATACCTCGAGCTTCACGCAGCGCGCCGTCTACGCATATGCCTGTCAGCCTGGCGTGTTCGAAGCGCATGTGGCCGAGATGCTTCCGGTGTACGCGCGGCGGCGCGATCTCATGCTGGAATCGCTCGCGCGTTTCATGCCCGAGGGCACATCCTGGACGCGCCCGGATGGCGGCCTCTTCTTGTGGGCGCGCATGCCCGAGGGCGTCGACACCGAGGAGCTGCTCGAGCTTGCATCCCGTCGTCTTGTCGCCTTTGTGCCCGGGCGCCCGTTCTGGGTGAATTGTGTCGTGCGCAACACGATGCGGTTGAACTTCAGCAACGCATCCGATGAGATGATCGTGGAAGGCATTTTGCGTCTCGGTGAGGCGGTGAGGGCGTACATGGCCGGAGCCAAGTAGTTTGGCCAAGCGCCGAACGCGGCTGATCGCCGCCGTCTCGGCCATCGTGGTCATCGCCGTCTTTCGACCGGCCGCCGCGGATCCGTTGCACCCCACCGTCGCGCTGCGCGCCTCATTCGTGGGGTTTTATCCTGGACATCTGGTTCTCGACGGCATCGGCGGCGCCGAACTCGATGACGGCACGTTGCGCGTGCACGCGGATCGCATCATCCTCGACATGCGTGCGCAGCGATACGTCGCAGCGGGAAGGGTGACGGTGCAGCCGACGAAAGTGGCCGGCTGCGGTCCAGCGCAGGGCGATGCGCTCGGCGTGGACCTGACAACGCGGCAAGGCGTGCTCGTCAATACCGGCGGGGGAATGGCGAGCGAGGCGATCAGCGGTGCGACGATCGGCGGACCCGCGACGCTCGCGCCGGGCAGCGAACCGCTCGCATTGCCAGATGTTGGGCTGGAATTGCCGTACGCGCGCGCAACGGCAGCGGTCGCCCATCTCGGCGCCGACGTGCGCCTGCGCAATGCACACGTCATCGTTCCCGGCGGCGAGAGCATCGGGTTTCCCTCATACGTCTATTCGTACTCATCCAACCCCGGCTATTCCAACACGAATATCAACACCAACGGCGAAGACCTGCCGATTTATTTCGGCAGCACCGCCGATAGCGTGCAAGGCGTGCATCTCTCCTACAATACGGTCACCAAGCTGGCATTCGGTTTAGACAGCCATTTCGTCGGCGCGCGCTCATACGTGCTGCTCTCTGGCTCGCCGCTGAACGGCCCGACGAAGGTCTTCAATCTGACGTGGCAGGATAACATCAACGATCACACCACACAGACATTGACGTCGTCGACGACGACCGGCATCGGTACCACCAATTCCTACGATCTGCGCGACAGCGTGCATCGGTCGTTCTTCGAACTCACCGGTTCAGGGCAACCGGGTTTCCTCGGCGGTACGTTTGCATGGCAAAGCTTCGATCAGTATTTCGGCAGCGGCACGGGCAGCAAACCGTACTACTATCTGCGCACCGAGTACGGCGGCACTCACGTCGCGGCTCAAGCATCGTTCGCACCCTTTCCCATTGATGCCGTGTTGCCCAACACCGTGTGGCATACGGCCGCCGAAGGCTACTTAGGAACGCCGACCTGGGATTTCGGCCAGAACGTCAGCCTCTACGGCTCGGCCGATCTGCGCGGCGAGAGCGACACGCTTCCGCACCGACAGGTTTCGCAGGTGTATAGGCTAACTCTGTACACGCGTTGGACGCGCGCGCTCAGCGCTACATTTTCTGATAGCGCAGCGCCGGTCTTTGATGATTATCGTTCCGTGGAC
>JAFANK010000130.1 GCA_019232725.1 Vulcanimicrobiota bacterium
TGATGCGGCAGCCTCGGCTCCGGGCGCTGACACATCGCAGCCGGCTTCCTCGGCGGCGCCTGCCGCCGTTTCTGGGGTCGAGGCCGCGAGCGCGCGGCAACACATGCAGGAGCTCGGCGCTAGCGGAGCACTCGGGCCAATTTTGACACAACGGCTGGCCAAATATCTGGGCAAGCCGGTTCGTTGCGCGTGCGAAAAGACGGCACTCGCGGGCCAACGTATTTCTTTCCATACGCGAGCCGGCGATGTGCGCTTGTGGTTGCAGATGGAGACTTCGCTTGCGAGCGCGCTCGCAGATGCCATGATCGGGGGAGAGGGGGACGCCGCCGCCGTTGGCTTTAGCGCCCGGGTGGCGCGGCTTGCCTCAGGAGCAGCGCTCGAACTTCTCCGAGCGTCGGCGGATGCGCTCGGGCTCGCCGAACCAGCTGCGCTTGATGAGGCCGACGCCGCTGATGAAGAACCGGCCGTGAGCGGTCGCCTTGCGATCGGTCGCGAGGAGCACCGGTGGCAAGCTGGCGTCACCCTCGTGGAAGCGCGATTTGCAGACGCTCGAAGCGCAGCGGCGCGAACTGGCGCTTCACGCATCATCTCCAATGTGCAAACGGCAGCACATGAACGGACGGGCGTTGAGGTAGCGCTAGAAAACGCGCGGATGCGCTTGAGCGAGCTCGTCGGCGCGCACGTCGCGTTCGAACGGCAAACCGTGGCTACAAGAGCTCACGGGCACATGCCGCAGGGGTGGATCCGCCTCGGCGTGGCCTCCCGGGAGGGTGGCGCCGCAGTTCTCGCGGTGGATCGCCCTGCAGCCGTCGCTATCGCTCGACTGGCCGCGAAAGATGGTACGACAGCACCGACAACCGGTGCCGTGATCGAAGCCGGCGCGGAAGTCGTGCTGCGGGAGACGCTGTGTGCGCTTGCAGCCTCGCTGGGCGGCGGGCAAGAAGAACTGCATCATGTGGTCCGGCTCGGCGACGACGCCATTGTGGCGGACTTGCCGCACATCGGGATCGAGCATGACGTTGCATGGAACGGACAGCGATTGCAGATGCACTGGCTCGTCCCTGCGCATCTCGTGCGCCCGCTCACTGATCGGCCGGGCACTCCCCGGGGTGGCCGCTGATGCACCGGTGGCTTACACGGCTAGCAGGCTGGTATCGGGCGCGTCGCAGGATAGCCGTGCAGGTGACGGGCGCGCAATCACTCGGTGCCGGCATCGCGGTCTATGCGCTCGATGTCGATGGCCGGCGTATCATCTTCGCTGCATCGTCGCGAGCGATGTGCGTCTTGGACCGGTACCCTGTGCCGCCCAGTCACGAAGTCGAGCGGGACCGGTGCGCCGGCGTGGCAAATTCATACCCTGCATGAATATCCAGCAGCGCGACGTTGTGGAGGCCATGCGGTGACCGCCCGGCGCTTCTACCCCATCTTGTGGACCGTGGCATTCTTGCTTTCGGCGTACGGCGCATACCGGCTCGTGCGCTCGCTCCTCGAGACAGAAGCTCCCGATCCGACGCGCGAGCGCATCCGCGCGCTCATCGGCGAAGCCGACCAGCTGCTCAAGACCCTTGACGAACAACGGCGCAGCTGACGCGCCGGCCGCTCTCCTCGAACGCACACCGATCCGCATAGACGACCTGCTGCAAAACGGCCAGGGTGTCGGCCGTGCGGGCGACCTCGTGACGTTTGTGACCGGAGCGCTGCCGGGCGAGCGCGCGCGTGTGGCGGTCGACGCGCTCAAGAAGACGTACGCGAGCACGCATGCGGTCGAGATCGTCGAACGGTCGCCGGATCGCGTCGAATCGGTCTGTCCGGTGTTCCCGCGTTGCGGCGGTTGCCAGACGCTGCACTTACGCTATGCAGCCCAACTCGAGTGGAAGCGCGGTATGGTCAGGGAAGCTCTGGCGCGACTGGGCGGGCTTTCGGTCGAGGTGGAACCGTCCGTCACGGCGCCGCTCATCGAAGGCACACGGTATCGCAACAAGGTGAGCCTTGTGGCACAGGCATCTCCGAAGAAGGGTGCTATCGGTTTTTACGAGGCGCGTTCGCACCACATCGTGCCGGTGTCGGCATGTCCCGTCGTCTTGCCGTGGCTTGATGATACGATCGCAGCGATGGCGCGCTTCGTCGCGCGACCGCGACCCGCCTTAGCGCAGCTGCGTCACGTGGTTGTCCGAAGCGGTCTTGCGCACAGCACGCTCGTCGTCTGTCTGTGCACCGGCGGACGAAGCCCCGCGCTCGCCGCGATCGTCGCGGAGCTGCGTGCCGCGATCAAAGATGTGTCCGGAATCGTCGAGAGTTACGACCCGGCCAGTGCCAATGCCATTTTCGGCCGCCAGACGGTGACGCACTGGGGTTCGCCCGAAACGGTCGAAAACGTCGGGGATACGACCTTCCGCTTCGGCATCACCTCGTTTTTCCAGATCAACACTGCGGTGCTAGAGCGCATCGCAGAGACGATCGCGTCCGAGCTGCACGGAGCAGGTCGCGTGGTCGATCTCTATTGTGGCGTGGGGACCTTCGCTGTGATACTGGCGCGCAATGGCACCGCGGTCACCGGTGTCGAGTCGAGTCTACGTTCGGTCGAAGAGGCTGCGGTCAACGCGGCGCGCAATGGCGCGACCACGGCGGCGTTCGAGTGCGCCAACGTCGCCGATGCCGTCACAGGCCAGCGTGGCCGGACGTTGTTGGAAGGCGCGGATGCGGTGATCCTGGATCCGCCACGACGAGGATGCGACGCGGCAGTGCTGCACGCCCTTGCGGGCGCTCGCGTGCCGCGCATCGAATACGTGTCGTGTAATCCCGCGACCTTGAGCCGAGATGCGCGGTTGCTCGTTGACGCAGGATATTCGGTCGGGCGCGTCATCCCATTCGACATGTTCCCGTTCACGGGTCACGTCGAGGTGTTGGCCCAATTCACCCGCCCCCGCAGCGGACCGTAGGAGAAAAATGGCTGACGTCCCCATCGATATCGACCACGTATCCCAGCTGGCGCGCCTCGCGCTCACCGAAGAAGAGGCCGCGCGGTTTTCCGGGCAGTTCTCACGCCTATTCGAGTTCATCGCCGAACTGCAAGCGCTCGATGTCGATGCGATCAGCGCGACCGCGCAAGTGATCCCGTTGAAAAACGTGATGCGCGAGGATGTCGCCCAAGCCTGTTTGCCGCGTGATATCGCGCTTGAGAATGCCCCCGCGCGCGAGGGGCCGTACTTCAAGACACCGCGGATCCTGGACGGCGAGTCATGATCACGGGCCACGAGCTCAAGGCATCGATCGCGAAGGGCAGCGTGAGCGCGGTGGAGGCAGCGACCCAAGCGTTGTCCCATGCGCAGTCCCTGGAACCGCAGCTGCGCGCATATATCAGATTCACGCCCGAGCGCGCGCTCGCGCAGGCGAAGCGGATCGACGACCGTTTGCGCGCAGGTGAAGAAGCAGGCGCTCTGGCCGGCATACCCGTCGCCGTCAAGGACATCTTCTGCGTCGAGGGCGAGATCACGACCGCCGGTTCGAAGATCTTGGAGAATTTCCGTGCGCCATATTCCGCAACGGTGGTGCGCAAGCTCGAAGAGGCCGGGGCCGTGATCATCGGCAAGACGAACATGGATGAGTTCGCGATGGGATCGTCGTGCGAAAATTCGGCGTTCTTCCCAACGCGTAATCCGTGGGATCTTACCCGCGTGCCGGGCGGCTCGTCGGGCGGCAGCGCCAGCACCGTCGGCGCCCGCAGCGTGCCGATCGCGCTCGGGACGGATACTGGTGGCTCCATCCGCGAGCCGGCGTCGTTTTGTGATGTCGTCGGCGTCAAACCGACGTACGGTCGCGTGTCACGCTATGGCATGATCGCTTTTGCATCGTCGCTAGATCAGGCTGGCCCGATGACCGCCGATGTGCGCGATGCGGCCATCACGCTGGGTGTCATCGCAGGCCACGATCCACTCGATTCCACGAGCGTCGACATAGCAGTCCCCGATTATGCTGCTGCGTTGCGC
>JAFANK010000245.1 GCA_019232725.1 Vulcanimicrobiota bacterium
GTTCCGGCATAGATGATCAGCGGGTTTGACGGGGCAACTGCGAGGGCGCCAATACTGCCGCTTGCACTGGGCAGCGTGCCGTCGGAGATGTTCACCCAAGTGACCCCGAAATTTGTGCTCCGCCAAATGCCACCGCCGACTGCCCCCATGTAAAAGGTGTTGCGGCCCGCGACGCCCGCGACCGCGACCACTCGACCACCGATCCACGGGCCGACGTTTCGCCATTCCAGTTTCTGTAACAGCCGCGCCGTTTGCGGTTCCGTGCTCGCACTTGTGGGATGGATCCAAGCAAGCGCGATCATGACGCATGCACATGCAGCAAAGAGCGACCGGTAGACCGTTAGCTTCATAGCAATACCTCGCGTGCTGGACGTTTGACGCGGTATTGCGTGCGCCTCTCATCAACCTGTGCGGCGGCTCCTGGGACAGTTCCAGGGGTCCGCGCTGAACATCGCAAAAAGCCGCATCGATGAAGCTGCTTGTTCGCATCGTGATTGCGTTCATTGCGCTCGTAATTGTCATCGGGGCTGTAGTCGCCGTGATGAGCAATCAACGGCTAAACCGAACGTACGACATTCCAACGTCGGTCCTGGCACTCACCAGCCCCATCCCCAGCAATGGCGCGACCATCGCGCGCGGACATCACTTGGCGGTCATCGCCGGGTGCACGGACTGCCACGCGAAGGACTTAGGAGGCAAGGTCTTTTTAGACGTGCCGCCCTTTTTGCTCGTCGCTCCCAATCTCACGCGCGGCGCAGGCGGTGCAGGCGCAAGCTTCACCGACGCTGATTTCGTTCGCGCGATCCGCCACGGCGTCGGACCGGACGGTCGCGCCTTTCTCATCATGCCCGCGAACGATTTCAACTATCTCAGCGACGCCGATCTGGCTGCGATCATCGCCTACGTGAAGAGCGTGCCGCCAGTCGAGCGCCAGCTGCCGGCGAAATCTATCAGGCCGCTGGGTCGAGTGCTGCTCGTGCTGAACCAGCTGCCACCGCCGCCTGCAGCGGTTATCGACCATGCGGCCGCACATCAAGCAAACGCGCCGGTTGGCGCGACAGTGGAGTATGGACACTACCTCGCAAACTTCACCGGCTGCACGGATTGCCACCGCGCGGATTTGACCGGTGGTCCCATTCCCGGACTTCCGCCGAGCGCGCCGCCGGCCCAGAACATAACTCCGGCCGGCATCGGTACGTGGACCGATGTGGATTTCTACCGAGCATTACGCGTCGGCAAACGGCCTGACGGAAGCACCATCAACACGCTTATGCCGTGGCCCGACTTCTCGCAGATGACAGATGCGGAGATCGGCGCGCTGCTGCGGTTTGTCCGTTCAGTGCCGCCAAAACGGTGACATTCAGATCACGACTTTGCTGAGATTTCCAGAATACGGATTATCTGGCGCTTGAACTCATGGTAGGGAACTTCGTGACGTGGAATACGTTCACTAGACGTACACGATGCCGTACGATAATCATCGTATGGGTTCCAAAAGGCAAGGCGGCAGGCCCTCATGAGGATTAGGCGGCGTGTCGGTGTTGCTGTCGCAGGTGCAGTCATACTGTTGGCCGGTATGCACGGCTCCCGCGCTTTGGGTTCGGATGTCTCGCACGCGCCCGGCGCAAGCAGCCAATCGGTTGAGGCGATCGCGCGTTTTGCCAAAGCATGGGCTGACGTGCGATCCTATGAGTGCGTCGTCTCCATTCACGAAGTGGAGGGATCGCACGTCCAGGATCGCGTGATGCGCGTGACGTTTGAGAAGCCGTATAACACACGCGTCGATATCCTAGCAGGTGAGGGCCACGGTGGCGCGATCGTCTGGCGTGGCGGCGACAAAGTGCGCGGCCATGAAGGCGGTTTTTTATCGGCCATCAAGGTCGACGTCGATGTACATGACCGCCGCGTCACCTCGCTGCGCGGTGCAACGGTGGCCGAGGCGAACTGGGGCGCGCTGTACGATCACCTCACCTCGTTGCGTCCCGATTCGGTCCAAGCCGTCGTGCTCGGGGATACGACGACGCTCACCTACGCCGTGCCCGATCCGCCTGGTGAGGGCAATGTGACCAAAGAAGTTCTGATGCTCGGCGGCAACTCACTGCCGATCGAGTACGATCAGTACATCGGCGACGAACTCGTGTCGCATGTCACGACGAGCGACGTCAAACTGAACATCAACCCTCCCGATTCTACCTGGTCCATTTGACCGCGCCATAGGGCGGCGACCGGGCAAGCCCGAAGTTTCAACGGCTAACGCGATCTTCGGACCGCGTGCGCATGCGTGGCTTCTGTGGATACACGATCTGATGTTCCCGGTGCCGATTTCGAGGCATGGTGTCTTGCATCGGATGCATTGCCTGCCATGTTGTTCGCCGCGGCACGGGACGGATCGATCGAGTTCGTCAATCGCGCCTGGACTGCATTCACCGGCTACAGCCAGCACAGCTCGCTTGGCAACGCTTGGATCGCCATCGTCCATCCCGATGAGGTGGCGCACGTCCTAACCGAGTGGCGGCGGGCGGTCGCCGCCGGCGACAAGTTCACCGTCGAGACGCGTGCGAGAAAACGCGACGGCTCCTACGTCTGGCTAACGGTCATGGCCGCACCGTTACACGATGCTGCAGGCAGCCTCGTGCGCTGGTATGGGTCGGCAATCGACATCGACGCGCGCAAACGCGCGGAGGAAGCGCTCAAGCGTCACGACGCTTTGCTCCGAGATTCGGAGCGGCGCTTTCGCGCGCTCGCCGAGGCCATTCCCGTCATCTGTTGGACCGCAGATCCCAGCGGGTGGATCGACTGGTATAACCATCGCTGGTATGAGTTCACGGGTCAACGCACTGATGAGGCCGCCGGGTGGGGCTGGCAGACGGCGCACCACCCAGACGATTTGCTCAAAGTGATGGAAGCATGGCCGCGATCGATCGCTACCGGGGACCCGTTCGAGATGGAATTTCGCCTGCGGCGCCACGATGGCGTATTCCACTGGTTCTTAACGCGCGTTGAACCGCTGCGCGATGAGCACGGGACGGTCGTTCGCTGGTATGGCAGCGCGGCCGACATCAACGAGCAAAAGAAGGCGCTCGAACGCAGCAATGAGGTCGCCGAGACATTTCAACAGCTGTTTCTCCCGAGAACGTTACCACAACGCCCGCATCTGCAGATGGACGCCGTCTATCTGCCGGCAGAGGGCGATCGATTGGTCGGCGGTGATTGGTTCGACGCCTTTGAGCTTCCCGATGGACGCATCGGGCTTTCCATCGGCGACGTGGCAGGACACGGCTTGGATGCATCCTTGACTGGCGGCAAGCTTCGCCAAGCGATCGTCACGCTTGCGTTCCAGCAGAGCGATCCGGCAGCCATACTCGCGGAGCTTGACCGAATGCTCTCGTATCAACAATCCGGCAGCATTGTCACGGCGCTCGTCGCCTTCGTCGATCGCGATCTGACGACGCTCACCTATGCAAGCGCAGGGCATCCGCCACCGCTCGTCGCCCGCGCACCGCACGCGCGGGCTGAGGAACTGCCCGCGCGCGGAGCTCCCATGGGAGCCCAGCTCGGCGTTTTGCCCATGAGGTATCAAACCGATATTCCCTCTGACGGTCTCATCGCATTGTACACCGATGGCCTCATCGAGTTCTCTCGAGATATCTTGCAAGCGCAAGCGCGCTTGCGTGACGCACTTGGCATGCTGGCGGCCGACCCGGCCGTGAACCGGCCAGCCACTGCGATCAAAGATCTGGTATTCGCCGGCGCACGACCACGTGATGATGCAGCCCTGCTCGTGTTGCAGTTCGCCTCGCAGCAGGTCCCTGCAGCCCGACAATCCACTGGAAAGGTCGCTAAGCGCTGGCGTTTCCACTCGAGCGACGCGCATACCGCGTCCTCGGCGCGGCAGTCGATCCGCGCGTTCCTCGCCGGTATGGCACTCGACCAAGCCGAGCTCTTCAGCGCGGAGCTGATCGTTGGAGAGATCATCGCAAACACCGTCGCGCATGCGCCTGGCCTTGTCGAAGTCGAAGTTGACTGGACTGATGAAAAACCCAGCGTGATCGTGCGAGACAGGGGCCCCGGCTTCCCCAGCGCACGTCAGGAATTGCCGGATGCGTGGCGTGAGTGCGGTCGCGGGCTTTTCCTGATCCGCTCGCTGTCAGAAACGGTGTCCATCCGGCCGGCGCGTGACGCCGGCACGGAGATCTGCGCGACGTTGCCGATCCGGCGCAAAATCTCGCACTAGCATCGCGCGGTGCCGCCGCTTAAGGATCGACTTGATACAGCGCGCTCATGCCCGCGTGCATATGGTCGCTCACATGGCAGTGGTAAAGCCACGTGCCGGGATTGTCCGGCACCATGTCCACGGTCATCATTTGTGCAGGGGCTAAGTTGAGGACATCCGTGCGCTGGTTGGCGGCCAGCACCGTGTTGCCGTGCCAATGCGGCGTATGGAAGTTGAAGCCATTGCCGAAGGCGAGCACGTACCAGCGGACGCGATCGCCCTTCTTCATCGTCATCAGGGGACCGTTGCCGTACAGATACCCGTTGATGGTGAACTTGAAGTTGGTGTCGACAAAGCCGCTTCCGTTCAGAGTAAACGCGCCTTGCTCGTCCAGCGGAATCGCCTCAGCTTTGATCGGACCCTTGACGAGCGGGGCATAGGTATCGATGTTGTGTTGGAGATACCAGCTCTGGTTTTCGTTGAAGATGTCGAACAACGTCACAAATTCACGATCGACATCCTTCGGCGTGCCATCCGGCCTCGCCATGCCGCGTGCGGTGACGACGATCGCGCCGATAAGGCCTGACTCCGTATCTTTTTGATCGTCGACGTGTGAGTGGTAGAACCAGACCACCGAACTTGGGTCGTTCGGACCCGGCCCGGCGCGTTCTGGCACTTCCCATGTATACGTGTACGTCGCACCTGGAGGAACCGCACCACCCATGCGCTCGGCGCTCGTGCTGCCACGATACGCGACGCCTTCTGAGTCTTTCTTATAGAGCACGCCATGCGGGTGCATGCTATACGGGCGCGTCGCGTTGTTCTTGAAGACGACTTTGATCGTGTCGCCGACCTCGGCGTGGATGATCGGCCCGAGGATTCCTAAGTAGCGATCGTTCGCAGCGCGAGGCTTGATCGTCCGAAACGAGCTGTCGGTGTACTCGCGATAGATCGCCTTACGGTAAAGGCGACCGATGCGATGTGGCGCACGCACGACGTACGGTGTCTCCATCATACCGAACGGCAGGCCTGTGATCTGATCGATACCGCTTGGCGCATAGTCCCACGTGACTTCATCCGCTGCGACGTAGTATGTCCGCACTGTCGGTTGCGAGCTTGCCTGGTCGCTCGGCGCAGACGTATTCAATCCGCAGGCCGCGACAAGTGTTGCGAGGGACACGGCCGCCGGCAGCCACCATCGATAGAGAATACTGATCATCGCCAACGTCCTCCAAAACATAGCACGCACCGAGCACAACAGGGGCCGGCGGTGGCGCTTGCATTTGACGCCCGGCGCTGTTGCCCTACGCGGATGAGCAGCAGCAATGCGTCAGTGGGTGATCCAGGCAGGTTTGGGATTCTTACGAGGAGCCGAGCGATTGATGAGCTGCGCCTGAAGGTCGGGAGATGCGATGACGAATGCGCCTTCGTCGTCCGGTGTATAGACCGCGGGACGACCGCTCAAGGCGACCGCTCTGGCTTGTGCATAGCCGGCCGTGTCCGGCGGGTATAGGTGACGGCCGATGTGGACGACCGTGACGTTGAAGAACAGCGCCATGACGATCGCGCACCCAAACGCCCACCTCGCCCAGCGCGGATAACGCGCGATGGCGATGGCGGCGCCGATCGCGATCAGCGTCACGAGCGGCACGGTCCAGTGCGTTCCTGCACGCGCCAGCGGATACGCCCACGCTGCCGGAAACGTGATCTCGACGACCATGGGAGTTGCCAACAGCACGCGCCACCCGAGCGCGAGCGGCGCAAAGGCGAACGGCGCCAGCACTTCAGCCAGGAATGCCAGATCCTGGGGCAGCGTGGACGGCCACCACAGATACTGCGGTTTCGCCGGCGCATAGCCGGCGGCGTGCACTGCGGCGTAGTAGCCGGCTCCGTTTACGAGCGCGAGCGCGAGCGTCGCCAATCCCAGGCGCCGATCGTACCAGAGCGCGCCTGCGAGCGAGAACCAGGCGATAAACCAGATCTCGTCCTCTTTGACGCCCATGAGCAGCTGCGCGAACAAAAGCGTGGCGTACAGTGATCTGCGTTGTACGGCGATGGCGAGCGAAAACCCCAAAAGCGGCACGAACACGTTCTCGGAGAAATCCATGTATGCCCATCCTTGTGCGGACGGGCTGATCAGGTACGCAAGCGTGACGAGTTGGGCAGGTAGCGCCGCCAAACCGCAGCCGCGAGCGAAGATATATAAAGGAACGGCTGCGATCGCGACCGCGACGACCTGCACGACGAGCAATGTTTCGGGGCGCGGGAAAAGCCGCACGAGGGGCGCCAGGCCGAGCAGCAGCCACGAGTCGTGCACGGTGAGGTGCGGTTGACGCTCGACCCAATTGAACGTCGAGCCAGTGTGCGTGAAGTTGACCAAGCTCTGCAAGAAGATGCCGACATCCATGCCGTAGCGCAACGCATAGAGCTTGTTCAGATCGACTGCGATATAGACGGCGATGAACACGCCAACGCCGAGCCACACATATGGCATCTGGGCGAGCGCGTCGCTCAGCGCCGGAGCGCGTGATGGTGCCTGCATATCCCTTGGCTGGCTCGTGGTTCGAAGAATTTCAAGCAAGGCCTTTGCAAATGTGCGTGGGGGACTCAAGCACACCTTCGCGAACGCTGACGGTCAGCGACCCTGGAGGATTGATGCAAACGCAAGCGCCGTCGATTTCGGAGATTTTTGGGCCTGCGGGCTGGCAGACTGACCGGCACGAGGTCGCGACCCATCTGGCCGATCAGATGCAGACGCACCACTGGCACGTCGATGACTTGTCGTGGAACACGCTTCCCACACTGCCCATTCCGTCCGACGGGAGCGCCGTTCGCCGTCTCGTGCGCTTTTACAAATCAGTCGTGAAAGTGCAGACGCGCGCTGAGGAGATCGCGGTCTCCATCGCGCGGCGCCTGCTCGTGTATGCAAATGCGGAGAATCTCGATCTCCCCTTCCGCCGGGCGCTCGGCTCGTTGCTCAACGATGAGGCGTCTCATGTCGCGTCGATGCTTAAGCTCGAAATGCTCACCAACGCCGCATACCCCGATGTGAGCCCACGTAAAGACGAGAGCCCATTGTTCGCGGCGCTCATGCCCGCTATCGAACAGCTGGAGCCAGCCGTACTGGCCATTTTCATGGCGTCATACGAAGCGTCCGTCGCCATACGTTCGTACCAAGAACAACAAACGTATCGCATGCCATCCATCCTCGCAGAGATGGGTGCCCATGCCGCCGAAGATGACGGGCGACACGCCAAAACACTGCGGATCATCGCACACGAATTCTTACAACTGTTCCGATCGCGCTACGGCGATGACGACCGGGGAACATCACATGAGTGGCGGTCGAAAGTGCTCGAGCCCTTCAGCCGTTACTGGACGCTCATGCCGGCCCATGAGTATTACTTGGCCGGCAGCGACCCTCGGCAGCTCTCCCACGTGCGCCAACTGGTCGATCACGATATCGCGATCATGCGGCGCATTCTGAACTTCTTGGGCGTATCGGCAGAAGCGCAAGAGTACGCCAAAGTCGCGGCGATCGCCGACATGCTGCCGAAACGATCAGCTTAACGAGCCAGCTGCTTTGCGTGCGCTCCAACCATAGAGCGCGACGATTGCGATCACGAACACCGCTGCGCCAAGCCATGTGGCCGCATTGCTAAACGCGTCACCGACGACTGCGAAGGGCGTGGCATTGCCGCTGAACACGATGACGCCGGCAAGCAGCACGCCGAACAAGCTCTCGCCGACGATTGAGCCCGATGCGATCAGCACCGCCATGCGTTGGGCAGCCGCCGCATTCGGCCAGGTCGCCGTCCAGCGTTTGTAGAGCCAGCCCACGACCGCGCCGAGCACCGCGGCCGCGGTGGTCGCGGCGGGCAGATAGATGCCCAGGCCAACGGCGAGCGGCGGTAACTGAAAACGCGTGCGTGCCCGCAGTAGTTCGTCGATAGCGACGATCCCCACGCCGATGACCGCACCGATGCCGATCAGGTCCCATCGGATCTGGCCTTGGATGACGCCCTTGGCCAGGGCGGAGATCAACGTTGCTTGCGGTGCAGGCAACGCGTGCGGGCCGCCTGTGAAACCATAGGCTTTGTTGAGCAGATCGAGGATCGGCGGTATCACGAGCGACCCAAAAATCACACCCGCGATGAGCGATACCTGTTGGCGCCACGGCGTGGCATCGACGAGCTGGCCGGTCTTGAGATCCTGCAAGTTGTCGTTTGAGATGGTAGCCACGTTGAGCAGCACGCCGGTGATAAAAAGCGCGTAGGCGACAAGCGCTGGTGCTCCAGCCACACCCGTGCTCTTGGCGATCGCAAGCAAGAGCAAGGCCGCACCGATCACGCTGAGGATGCCAAGGCCCGAGACCGGGCTATTGGATGCACCGATGAGACCCGCCATGTACCCGCACGCAGCCGCCACCAAGAAGCCCGCCACGACCACATACGCCACGCCGGCAATCACCAGTGGCACGACGAGCCCCGCAACGGGCGTGCCGTGTAAGAAGAGCGTGAAGAGAAAAGCGAGTGGCACAAAACACGCAAGGCTGATGAGCGCGACCGTGCCGATGGGAAGATCCCGCTCGGTGCGCGGCAGCGCGTTCGGATCGCCCGATGCAGCGCGCTGGCGCGAAGCGGCGATGGCGGAGACAACGCCCTTGGTCACGGGTTCCACGAGCCGCGCGAGGGTCCAAATCGCGGCGACGCCTATTGTACCAGCGCCGATGAATCGCACTTGTCGCGCCCACACGGCGATCGCAATATCTGCGGCCGGTCCTGGTGTGGGGTGCAGCGCGCACAGGAGCGGCGTCAGTATCCCCCACGCGATGATAAGGCCGGCGAGGATCGCAAGACCGACAGAGATGCCGATCAAGTACCCTGCGCCGACAAGCGCCAGCGACGTCGCGATCCCGATG
>JAFANK010000025.1 GCA_019232725.1 Vulcanimicrobiota bacterium
CGTGTTGAGATCGGTCATCACGTTGTTTTGCCAGATGAACGCCCGCGCTGTCGCGAAACCTGCGCCGTAGGATATGCCCACCACTTGGCCGCGATTATTGATGCCCTCGGCAAAACTGTAGACGTCGCCCGGGAGCGTGCCCAAGTCTTTCATGCCGCTACCCGCCGTCCACAAAAAGGCGTGAGGTTGCAATTGTCCGCTCGTGTCGCCAGGCAGATTTGCAAAGCCGACCACCTCACCTCGATCGTTGATATCTGTCGGCGTGTTCCACGACACCCCGCCGAAGCTGCCTAGGTTGATCACCTTGCCATACTGCCAGAGCACTGCGTGGGCGGCCGTGAACCGTCCCACGGCTTGATCGCAGGTGCCGGAGATGCCCACGATTTGGCCGAGGTCGTTGATCGCGGTCGCAGCACCGTCTGGATCACCCTCGAACGTCGGCAGCGCCGCGATGTGGTAACCTCCACCGAACCAGTCGTTTCGCCATATCACGGGCTCGAACTGGAGCACTTGTGGCGGCGTGCAGGTCGTATCGTGCGTCGTCGTTTCTGCCCAGCCCACAATCTGACCAAAGAAGTTTGTACCGGAAGCGTAGCCGTTGACGCCGCCGAGCGTTGAGAGTGCGCTCATGCTTCCGCGTCGCCACGCAAAGCCCAGGCACACGTGTTGGGTGACTGTCGGGAAGAAGGCCGAGCAGCTCCAATTCTCGCCCAGTGGATCGATAGCCGGAGTTTCAGAGATCCCAGCGATCAGCCCGCTGAGGTTGTTGTTGGGCCACGCAACGGCGCTGTTCGCTCCCCCGAGCGTACCGAGGTCCAGCTTGGAATCGTCCTGCCAGAGCGCGGCATGAGTGACGGTATCCCCGGGTAAATTCGCATTCCCCGTTACCCAGGCTCTATCGTTGATGCTGTTGCCACTGGAGCTTACGCCGCCGAAGGTCCCCAGATTTGTCACCGTGTACGTCACACCGGCAAATGCACGTGAAGCGGTCGCCGCGTGGATGCCGGCACCAAGGGTTGCCGCGGCGGCCGTTCCCCCGCTTTCGCTGTCTAATGCGAAACAGGTGGTAATCACAAACGTAAACGTAAGATTGAGAAGTTTGGACCTCATGGTATGCCCTCCAAAGCACACATGAGCGTACCAACGATGGCCCTGGCGTGTCGTTCAAAGAGTATCGATTTAGAGCAAAATCGGATTAGGTTGCGTTTCGACGAAGGGCGCCGGGCGTAACTCCTGCTATGCGATTCATGCACGTGGCCATGTGGCTTTGGCTGGCGAATCCCGCTCGAAGGGCTACCTCGCTCAGGGCCAGTTTTTCGTTCAAGAGCAGATGGATCGCAAACTCCACTCGCGTGCGGATGACGTACTGATGCACGGACAATCCGATCGCTTGTCTGAACAGTAGGTTGAAGTGTGATGGACTGACATTCACGACGTCGGCAAGCTCCGCAAGGGTAAGCTGATTGGCCAAGTTGTCACGGATATAGTCAATAATCCGTCGCAACTGGCGCTTCGAGAGGCCAGTCGCGACGCGGGGTGACGAGCGCGGAGCATAGCGGCGCACGAGATGCGCAGCCAGTGCGAGGCCGAGGCTATCGGCGTAGAGCGCTCCGAGCGGTTGGTCCGTTTCCAGCTCGTTCTTGATCGCCCAGCAGATGTGCTCGATTTGGGGGTCGCGTAATTGGATCTGCGGCGCGAGCGCCACCCGCGCGGGGTCGAGACCCATGCGTTCAGCCGCCGTGCGCACAAGCGCCGGACTGACGAGGATCGACAGCTTGAGTGTCGGCCGTTCTATCTCCCACACTCTCGAGAATCCTGACGGTACGATTTTGAGATCACCGGGAACTTGGAGCCGGTGCATCACCGAGCCGTCGCAGCGAGTGGTGACCAACACCGGAGCACCGACGTGCATGCTGATGTTATGATTGACAAAGAGCGTCTCGTCGTAGCCCGCGGATGCCTCGTAGATCCGCGCCTGGAATCCGCTCCAGAAACGCCCGCGACTCTCCCGAAGAACCGAGAATTGCATCTCTCGGTCATGGCGCCGGACCCAACTTCGCTCTTCCATCATTAGATATCCGTACCGATTGGATGCGGGCTCACCCGGCCGCGGGTTTGGGGCGCCCCTATTCCAGCCTGGTCAGGTGCTCTTCCTGTGCGAGATTCTAAGTGTCGACTGCACCGATGTGATTTGGAAACCTTCCCCTTAGTTGAGCGCTATCAGAGGACAGCTGCCTCCCATCGCAGCAAGTGCGGCACTTGTGCAGCCGTTCCTCAACGAACGTGGCTTTCGCGCTTATTTCCTGGCAGCGCAAAGTTCGCAACTGGGTTCGACGATCGAATCGGTCGCAATAGGTTGGCACCTGATCGTGTGGTCTATGGAAACGATCGCCAACACCAACCCCGTGGCCCGCATGCCTCTCGGTGACCAACGCAGTGACGGTCTCGAGCATGCGGCTCACACGGAAAAACGGGTTCAACGCTTTTACGACTCCAAGGCCTGTGGGCCCGAACAAAGAGCGTCAACCGTCTAGTACCAAGTGCGTGATAGTACTACTATGTCACGCGCGAAAAGAGCAGGCGGCGGAAAACGTACTTGCTGTACGAGGGCCTTCTGCGCAACCACGTCGTGCCGCAC
>JAFANK010000338.1 GCA_019232725.1 Vulcanimicrobiota bacterium
GGCCGGGTCGACAAGCCCGGTCGGCCGGATGATCTGCTCGACCATCTGCGAGGATACCTTATGTTCGTACGAGCCCGGCGTTGCCGAGACGTAGACGATCTGGCGCACGTGCTTGTCGAATTCGTCAAAAGTCAGCGGGCGGTTATCCAGCGCCGACGGCAACCGGAACCCGTACTCCACCAACACTTCTTTGCGCGAGCGATCGCCGTGGTACATCCCATGCACTTGTGGCAGCGTGACATGCGACTCGTCGACAAACACCAACCAGTCGTCGGGGAAGAAATCCAGCAGGCAGAACGGGGTCTGCCCCGGCGCGCGACCGGTGAGATGACGTGAGTAGTTCTCGATACCGTTGCAATAGCCGAATTCGCGCAACATCTCCACGTCGTTGCGGGTGCGCATCTCCAAACGCTGCGCCTCCAGCAGTTTGCCGTTCGCGCGGAAGTAGGCGAGGCGCTCTTCGAGCTCTTCCTCGATCGAGCGCACGGCGCGCAGCAGCTTTTCTTCCGGTGTGATGAAGTGCTTGGCGGGGAAGATCATCACTTCGTCGAGGTCTTCCATCAGTTCCCCGGTCAGTTGGTTCACCCGCGTGATCGTGTCGATCTGATCGCCAAAGAAATCGATTCGCGTGACGATCTCATCGTCGACCGCGACGTATTCGAGCACGTCGCCGCGCACGCGGAAGGTGCCACGGACAAGAGCGATGTCATTGCGCGTGTATTGCATGTCGACGAGCTTGCGCAACAGCCGGTCGCGGTCATATTCCTCGCCGCGGCGCAGCTTGAGCGACATCTCCATGTAGTCTGACGGCGAGCCCAAGCCGAAGATGCACGAGACGGATGCGACGATGATCGTGTCGGGCCGCGTGAGCAACGATTGCGTCGCCGAATGGCGCAGCCGCTCGATCTCATCGTTGATGGACGAGTCTTTTTCGATGTACGTATCTGTGGAAGCGATGTACGCTTCCGGCTGATAGTAATCGAAGTACGAGACGAAATATTCAACCGCGTTGCGCGGGAAGAACTCCTTGAACTCACTGCACAACTGCGCAGCCAAGGTCTTGTTGTGGCACAAGACGAGCGTCGGTTTTTGGACCTGTTCGACCGTCCACGCCATGGTGGCGGTCTTGCCGCTGCCAGTGACGCCGAGCAGCGTTTGCGCGCGGTCGCCGCGCGCGATGCCCTGTGCCAGGGCAGTGATGGCTGCTGGCTGGTCGCCGGACGGACGGAATGGTGAGATGACTTCGAATTTCGGCATGATGAGCGTCGTTTCGCAAAAGGGCTGTCCGTAATACTTCGGAGAAACCGGCCCTTGGCCTTGCGAAAACGCATTCGCGGGGTCGATGAAGCAACGGGAGGCCGCTGTTATGGCTACGGCAAAACCGGTCCTCTTCGCGGGCAATTCAAATCTTGCGCTTGCCGAAGAGATCGCCAAGAAGATGGGCACGCGTCTCGGCAACGCGCTCGTCACCACCTTCGCGAACGAAGAATGCCGCGTCGAGATCAGAGAAAATGTGCGCGGCGCCGACGTGTTCGTCGTCCAATCGCTGTGCAAGCCCCCGGATCAGTCACGCTCCGTCAACGACACGTTGATGGAGATGCTGCTTATGATCGACGCATTGCGCCGGGCATCGGCGTATCGCGTCACGGCAGTGATCCCGTATTACGGGTATGCGAAACAGGACAAGAAGACGAAAGGCCGCGAGCCGATCTCGGCCAAGCTCGTCGCTAACCTGCTCTCGACGGCCGGCGTCCAGCGGATTCTGACGATCGACCTGCACGCGGCGCAGATCCAAGGATTCTTCGATGAGCCCGTGGACAATCTCACCGCCAGCTTCATCCTCGCGAACTACCTCATCAATAACCGCAAGCTGCGGGGCCCGTCGTGCGTGGTCGTGTCGCCGGACGCCGGCGGCGTGGCGCGCGCAGAGACCTTCGCGAAGAAATTGCAAACGTCGGTCGCCATCGTCTTCAAGCGCCGACCGCGGCCCGACGAGAACGAGGTGAGCGAGGTCGTCGGTGACATCGGCGGCAAGACCGCGATCATCATCGACGATATGATCTCGACGGGCGGCACGCTTGTGAAGGCATCAGAGGCGATCCTCGCGCGCGGCGCGACCTCGGTGATCACGTGTGCCACGCACGGGATTTTCGCAGCCGGTGCCGCTCGTAAGCTCGTGGACTCACCCATCAGCGAAGTCATCGTCACCGACACCATCCCGGTGCCGGCCGACATCCGTGGCGAGAAGATCAAAGTACTGTCGGTCGCCAAGCTGCTTGCCGATACCATCAAGCGCATTTCGCTCAATCGCTCGGTGTCGGAGATCTACGACGAGCAAGAGCTTGAGCTAGCACGGTCGCATTCGGGTCCGCTTTTCTCGACAATCGATGAAGCGCAAGAACAGGGAGAAGTCGAACAGCCGCTAGAGCCCGTCGCATCACCCAAGAGATAAAGGAACCAAAGTGCAACAGTCAACCGTCAAAGCCAAGCCACGTCCAGTCGGCGGTACGCCCGCCGTCAAAAAGCTCCGCCGTGAGGGCGGCGTGCCCGGTGTCGTCTATGGACGCAGCTTCGGCGATCCGCTCGCAGTCGTGGTCGACGCCAAAGATCTGCGCGCTGCGCTCGTCAGCCATGGCGGTAGCGCCGTGCTGAATCTTGAGATCGAGGGTCGCGGGTCGACCCCTGCCATCATCCAAGACCGGCAGCTGGACGTCATCACCAAGCGTCTGATCCACATCGACCTGCATGCCATCAGCCTCGACGAGGTCGTGGAAGCACACGTGCCGCTCGTGATCGTCGGCACGGCACCGGGTGTCAAAGAGGGTGGCATCTTGGATTTCGTGGTGCGCGAAGTGACGGTCGAGTGTTTGCCGACAGATATCCCCGATCAGCTGCAGATCGACGTCAGCAGTCTCAACATGTTCGACAGCATCCACGCTCGCGATATCGCCGCGCCGGAAGGTGTCAAGATCGCCGAAGATCCGGACGAGATCATCGTCTCCGTCTTGGCGCCGAGCAAGGCCGAAGAGGAAGCGCCAGCAGCGGGATTGGGCGAGGCGCCCGCCGAGCCCGAGCTCATCGGCGAAAAGAAACCGGCCGCCGAAGAAGCACCGTCGGAGTAAGCTAGAGGCCTGTGGAACCATCCCCCGCGCGCACATCGCTCGTGGTGGGTTTGGGCAATCCGGGAAAGCGCTACGAGCGAACGCGGCACAACGTGGGCTTTCGGGTCGTGGAGCTCGTCGCGCGGCAACATGGTGCACCACCATGGCGATCCAAATTCGGCGGGTTCCTGACGGAGTTCGGCGAGATGGGCGCGTTGCTGCTCATGCCGCAGACATTCATGAACGAGAGCGGCGAGAGCGTCGGGCCGGCAGCGTCGTTCTATAAGGTCCCTACAGAACGGGTGCTGGTCGTGTGCG
>JAFANK010000051.1 GCA_019232725.1 Vulcanimicrobiota bacterium
GCCAGCTGGAATGCAGCGATGGCGAGCGCGGCAATAAGCGCGATATGCGAAGCTCTCATGATAAGGATACTTCGTGAAGCGCACGATGTTTCTTTGCGCGCTCGTTTTGTGCATGGTGTGCGCGTGCGCACGCCACGAACGGCCTGCCGGCACCGATGCGGTGGTCTTCAACATCGCAGAGGATCCGCACAGTCTGAACCCGATCCTGGCGCAGACCGACGACGAGCGGCAGATCGCGCATCTGATGTTCGACATGCTGCTCGACGTCGATGCACGCGGGCGGCTCGTGCCCGCGCTCGCGCTCCAAGTGCCCACGCGCGCTAACGGCGGCATCTCCCCCGATGGCCGCACGATCGTCTACCATCTACGCCAAGACGTGCGCTGGCACGACGGTGCGCCGCTCACCGCCAACGATGTGATCTTCACATGGCATGCCATCACGGATCCAGACAACGACGTGCCGAGCGCACGCGGCTACGATCTGGTCGATCTCATCTACGCGCCCGATCCCTACACGCTCATCGTGCACCTGAAGCAAAGGTGGGCTCCCGCAGTGGCCACACTGTTCACCTATGGCACGCATCCGATGCCGGTGCTGCCCGAGCACCTGCTGCCCGAGACGGGGACGTTGCGCCACATCGCGTTCGACACGCACCCGGTAGGCTCGGGACCGTATCGTCTGGTTCGCTGGGAACGAGGCGAGCGGCTCGTCTTCGCGCCAAACGATTCGTACTACCGCGGGAAGCCTGCGGCGCAGACGGTGGTCGCCCTCGAGGTGCCCGATCCGAATGAGACGCTGACCTTATTGCGTTCGGACGAGCTCGACTGGTCGCTTGTATCGCCGGCGCAGCGTTTGATCCTCAACGGCGCAGCCGGCCTGCACATCGCATACGCTCCGCTCGCTGGTTTTGGCGCGATTGCTTTCAACTGCCGAAGACCGCCTTTCAATGACATCCGCATGCGCCGCGCGATCGCGATGTCCATCGATCGGAGGCGCCTCAGCCGCGGGATCACGGGCGGCCAGTATCCGGTCGCCGACAGCGACCAGCCTGCGTTCTCGTGGGCGTTCGATCCGCAGGTGCGATTGCCGTCGTATAACGTGCGCAGTGCCGACCGGTCGTTGGATGCACTTGGCTGGCGGCGCGGACCTGACGGCTATCGCCGTCGCGCAGGCAAAACGCTCTCGTTGACGTTTGTGACGTTCCCCGAAGGCGACACGGCTGTGCGCACGGCCGAGTTCGTGCAAGTAATGCTGCGCGAGCGTGGCATCGCGGTGTCGATCAAGAAAGTGTCGGTCGCGCAGCTCTACTTGCCTGCGTCCGCGGGCGGCATCTTACTCGCCGGCAACTTCGATCTCGCATACTTCGCGTGGCGAGCAGGCGCGGATCCCGACGATGCCGATCTCGTCACGTGTCGCGGCGTCGCCAATTATGCGGGCTTCTGCGACCATGCGGTTGACCAGCTTGAGACATCGGCTTTAGCGCACGACGACCGCGCGACCCGCAGGCAGGCGTATGTCGCCGTGCAACGCGCCCTTGCGCGCGAGCTGCCGTACGATTTCCTGTACGCACCGCAGTACAGCTTTGCCGTGCACGATGATGTGCACGGATTCGCACCGACGCCGTTCTCCCCGACGGCCACAGCGTGGCGGTGGTCTAGGTTCCGCTAACGATCGACCACGTCTCGTCGTCACCCGAGGGTGCAAGCAGACCCGCTCCGCTCAATGCTTCGAACAAGGCGCGCGTGCGTTTGCGATCGTGCTTGTTGGGCATGCCCTGCCACAACATCGCGATATGTGTCACGGTCACGGTGCTCGCGCCGCCGAACACGTTGTGCGCCACGAACTCAGGCGCGAATCCCAGCCTCGCCAGTTGGGCTTCTATCTCGTCTAGATGTCCGGCTCGGCCCAGCCGGTCTTTGAGTTCCTGAACGGTCACGGGCCAAACGCTCGTCGCTCCTTGCGAGAAAACCCTTCTCTCTTCGTTTGGGCTCTTGAAACAATCCGTCGTCGCTGGAGTAGCACTTTGCGTAGCAGCAACAACTCATCGAAGGAGCCGAGGAGCATGAAGCTCACCACCACCATCCAAAACCTCGTCAACAGCGACCACCCGACGGTCGTGCTTCCGCCCAGCAGCGGCGGTCAGTTCCAGGGCTGGGGCACGCGGATCGGCTGATCCGCTCAGACTTGCAACAGCGCGCGTAGCCGCGCGCGGCGGTACGTAAAAATACGCCGTAGGTCCGCGGCTACTGTGCGCAACGCGAGATCGCTGAGCGGCGCCAGCGGCAACGCATACTCGATCCGATCGCGTACTTCGATCCCCCCGTCCACCGGTACGAAATCGTGCCGGTGCCGCCACAAAAGATACGGACCCCGCAGTTGCAGATCGATGAACCGCGTTTGCGGTTCCCACCGTTCCACGAGCGTCTTCCATCGCAGCGGAAATCCCCGCAAGCGCAACTGATAGTCGAGGACGCACCCATGGCGCATCTCGATCGGGCGCGGCGTGAGGATACGAAAATCAAGCGCAGGCGGTGTCAGCACCGCGAGGTTGACCGGATCTGAGAAAAACAAAAAGACGCGCGGCAGTGCTGCTTCCACGACCTGGGAACTTTCAAAGACCGTTAGCCGGGGCTCGCGCCCGGAATCTGGATCCACGATGTCGAGCAGGGCGCGATCGAGTGATTCGTGCCGCCAAACAAAGCCGAGGTCTTGCGCGCGCGCAGGCAACATGAGCTGGCTCGATAACAACGTCTGCGCGAACTCACCGAGCACGAGACCCAGCGCAAGGCTGGGCGCATAGGCAATCGATGGCCGCCGCAGCGCATGTCCAAGCGCCTGCGAAAAGCGTGCGTTGGTCGTCAGGTCCGGCGACACCGCGTTGACCGCGCCACGGCATGCGTCGTGATCGATCGCGAAGAGCATGAGCGCGACGTCGTCCTCAAGATGGATCCATGGCCACCATTGGCTGCCTGAGCCGAGCGGGCCGCCCACGCCGGCCCGGAAGACCGGGAGCATTTGTGCCAGCGCTCCATCATGCGCGGCGAGCACGAGACCTTGGCGCAAACACACCGTGCGGATGCCGAAATCTGCCGCGCGCATCGCTTCGCGTTCCCAATCGACGCAGACGCGCGCGAGAAAATCATCGCCCGGCGGCGCCTCTTCCGTTAGCGGTTCGTCGTGACGCGAACCATAATACCCTGAAGCCGACGCGCACACAAACGCTCGCGGCCCTGCGGTGCACGCTCGCATGGCGTCGACCACATTGCGCGTGCCGAGCTGGCGCGAGTCGTGGATGCGCTGTTTCTTGGCCGGCGACCATCGACCGGCGACGGTTTCTCCCGCCAGATGCACGACCGCATCGAGGCCCTCAAGGGCAGCGGCAAGTGCCGGAACACATCCCTGCGAGGTGACGTCAAGGAGCTCGATGCGCGCGCGGCCGAGCGATGCCGGCAAATTGCCCCCCCGGCTGAAGGCTATCACCTGGTCGCCGCGGGCGAGAAGCGCTTCCACGAGCGCCGTGCCGATGAACCCGCTCGCTCCGGTGACGCCGATGCGTTTCATGCGTACAAGGTCTGCCGCTCCGCCCGAGACAATCCTCTCGGCCATGAAGTCGCTTGTCTGTGCCATTGCGTTCATGCTCGCATGTGCGGTCGTCGCAAACGCATCGCAGCCGTTCGAGCTCAAGAGCACCGCGTTCAAAGCCGGCGCGCTCATCCCGCAGCAATATTCCTACTCGGGCTCTGGCTGTGCCGGGAAAAACGTGTCGCCCGAGCTGAGCTGGAACGGCGCGCCGGAAGACACGAAGAGCTTTGCGCTCACGGTGTTCGATTCCGATGCACGCAACGGCGTCGGCTGGTGGCATTGGGTCGTGTACAACATTCCGGCCAACGTGCAGCATCTCGGAACAGGCGCGGGCTCTGCGGCCGGCGATCTGATGGCAACGCAAGCGGTGCAAGGTCGCAATGATTTTCAGACGATCGGCTACGGCGGGCCGTGTCCGCCGCCGGGCGGCGGCGTCCATCATTACCATTTCACCGTCTACGCGCTGGACATGGATCTTTCAGGGTTAAGCCCGCTGACAAGCGGACCCACTTTGGTCACGGCGATGCACGGCCATATACTCGGCAAAGCCGAGCTCACCGGATTATTCCAACGCTGATTGCGGCAGCCGGCGACGCTAGGCGCCGACGAGTCCGAGCTTCTGGAACTCCTCCACCATGGCCGCCACATCGCGCGTCACCGCATCTTTGTCGGCGCCGGTCTCTGTGCAGATGGCCGAAACGATCTGCTCTTGGGTGGTTTCGCCGTTGCACATCTGGAGGATCTGACCGGCCGTGCGGTTGAGGATGTGCACCTTTTGCGTTGAGGGGTGGTGCACGAGCACCTCTTCACCGACGGTCCGTATCTCCAAGTCCGGCGACTTGCGGGGACTGCTCAAAGCGCAGATCTCCTAGTAGTGACCGAGCGTTCCGTCCAACTTGGCTCGGCGGACGGCATGCGAAAATGCCAGCAGCGAAACCGGCAGCAGCAAGGCAGCGCAACCGGCGAGCCACAGCGCGTCCGGCGCTAGCTGCACGAGCGTCGCGCCGTTGACCGCCCCGCGAATGCCGTTGAGCGCGTGGGTGATAGGCAGCATCCACGAGACGTATTGCAGCGCAACCGGCAGTTTGCTCACGGGGAAGAGCACACCTCCGAGCAGCATAGCCAAACCGTTGGCGACCCAGTTCGTGGGACCAAGTTGTTTGAACGTCATGATGCTCGCTGCGCTCAGCACGCCGACCGGCGACATGCAAGCAACTGTCAGCAGCAAGAAGACGGCAGCGGTGCGCAGATCGGTGTGGGCGAGATCGAGTCCGAGGAGCGAAGCGACGCCGAGGTAGACGGCCACTTCGACGGCGGTCAGCGTGAACGCCCACAGGCCCGACGACAGCACGATGAGCGGCAGACTCGTCGGCGTGGCCAACACCGCTTCCAGCGTGCCCAACATCTGATCGCTGCGGATGGCGCGCTGAAAGCTCGAGATGGCGACGGTTTGGAACTCCACGAACGCGAGATTCACGATCACGTAATCGAAGTAGCTGCCGGGCCGCCCGCCAAAGCCGAAGCTGCGTGACGGGCCGATGAGCTTGGACATGAAGTAAAAAGCGAGCACTTGCCCGCCGATGCTGACCCAACCCAGCCAAAACGACATCGGATAGGAGATGGCAAGCCGCGCATCGCGCAGGAAGATCGCGCCTATCTTCTCAGCCGCCGCGCCGACGCTCGGCCGTGCGACCATGGGCACCGAACTCATCGCGCATCCTCCGTCGTACGGAAGAGCTCGAGCAGCGCATCCCCGAGCGGCCGGATGCCGAAGACGGTCACGCCGTTGCTTGTCACGGCTTGCAGCACATTGGTGAGCGTTCGGCTGCCGGCGAGCAGTTCGACATTCAATGTCTGAGCAATCGCGTCCACCGAAACCGCAAAGACGCCTTCGAGGCTGCGCACCTGGTCGGCGAGCTGTGGATGCAAGCGATCGAAGCTGATCGCATAGCGCACCCGGCCGCCGATGCGCCGCTGCAGCTCGGCCGGCGGCCCGTCGGCCACGATCCGGCCAGCGTTGATGATGGCGACCTCATCGCACACCGCCCACGCCTCGTCGAGCACGTTGGTCGTGAGGACGATCGTCTTGCCGTGGCGCCTGACGAGCTCGTCACGCATGAGGCCGCGGATGGCATCGGCATGGACGGGATCGACACCGCGCGTCGGCTCGTCGAGCAACAAGATGTCAGGGTCCGCGAGCAGTGCACGCGCCAAGGCGAGCCGCACGCGCATGCCCGATGAGTAGGCCGAAAAGCGCTGATCGATCGCGTGGGTCAGATCGACGATGTCGACGACCTCGGCGATGCGCTTGACACGATACCGCCTTCGCACCCCCGCAAGCGCGCCGAAGAACTCGAGATTCTCGCGCGCCGTCAGACGGAAATAAAAACTGCGTTCCTCACTCGTGCACAGACCAATGCGGCGCTTGACCTCTTCCGGCTGACGCCCGGCATCGATGCCGTCGATCGTGATGGAACCACGATCGGGCAGTGAGAGCGTTGCCATGAGTTTCAGCGTCGTCGTCTTGCCCGCGCCGTTGGGCCCGAGCAACCCGTAGAGTTTGCGGTGGGCGACGGTCAACGAGACCTCGTCGAGCGCGCGCCGCCGCGGCACGCGTCCACGATGTTTGAGCCACGCCGAAAGCCCGTAGGCTTGTGGAAACGACTTGGAAACTGCGCTGAACGAGATCGCAGGAGCGGCCGTCATCGTGCCGGCCTCATCAAACATGCATAGCAATACGCGGCGATGCTCGTGATGGTCCGTCCAGCCGCGGCAAGCAGCGTCGGCCTTCGGCGCTCGCCCGGAGCCGTTAAGGGCGAGCGTGGATCGAGCAAGCGAACCGTGAGCGGCGTCAAGCGGTGGCCGGCTGCGAACCAGCCTTCCGCCAGTTGGGAGCGCTCGCCGAGGAACAACGGCATGTCTTCGCGCCGCATCACCCAACGCAGATACTCTTCGTGCGCACCGTCTGCGCCCCAGCCCACGCCTGCAAGCCGCGCGGCGAGCAGCGCCGCCGAGTTCAGACGAATGCCGTCGACCTGCTCGGCCGCGATGGCAGCACGCAGGTCGCGGCGCTCCCGCGCTCCCAATCGTGCGATGGTCGCGCCAAGCAAGACGGCGTCGCGCAAGCGGTGCAACCCGATCGCGTGCACCGCATAATGGAGCGCAGTGCCTGCATCGTTGAGCACGTGTACCGGACCCGCAGGACCGTCGATCGTTGTGAGATGGTGTTCGAGCGCTTGCCAATCGAGCGGCATCGACAGCCAGCCCGGTGGTGCAAGCGCCACGTGCAGCTCGACGGCGCTGCCGGGCTCGGGTGGGAAAAGCGGTGCAGCGTGGTGGTGGTGATCGCGATACTGTTGCCGGCGATTCTCGTAGGTACGCTCGTCATA
>JAFANK010000335.1 GCA_019232725.1 Vulcanimicrobiota bacterium
TCGTCGCGGGTGAGCACTTCGCGGTTGTCGCGCGGCGACCAACCCAGCAACGCCAGAAAATTGACCACGGCTTCGGGGACGTAGCCCATCGCCTCGTACTCATTGAGCGATGTCGCGCCGTCGCGCTTGGACAGTTTGCGCCGCTGCGCGTTGAGGATGATCGGGATGTGGGCAAAGCGTGGCGCGGTCCAGCCCAGCGCATCATATAATAGCTGTTGCTTGGGAGTATTGGCGAGATGCTCGTCACCGCGGATCACGTGCGTGATCGCCATGTCGTGATCGTCGATCACCACCGCGAGATTGTACAGGGCGCGGTTGTCGCTCGTGACGATGATGAAGTCGCCCACGGTCTCCTTGGGAAACGTCACCCGGTCGCGAATGAGATCATCCACCACGAGATCCTGGCCGGGCGGCACCTTGAAGCGGATGGCCGCGGGCCCGCGGGCACGCGCCTCGGTCTTGTCGGCGTCGCTAAGCGCAGCGCACGTGCACGGCAAAGCCGCAGGTGCAACAGCTTCGGGTTCGTCGTCGTTCTCATCGTCATCGGCCGGACGCTGCGAGCAAAAACATTCATAGGCGCGGCCAAGCGCTAGCAGTTCACGCGCCACCGCTAGGTGACGATCCGCACGCTGGCTTTGCAGATACGGTCCGTGCGGGCCACCGACGTCGGGGCCCTCGTCCCAATCCAAGCCGATCCAACGCAGACCGGCGTAGATCGCTTGCGTATACTCCGGGCGGTTGCGCGCAACGTCCGTGTCCTCGATACGCAATACGAAGCGCCCGCCATGATGGCGGGCGAACAGCCAGTTGAAGAGCGCGGTCCGCGCGCCGCCGACGTGGAGATGCCCTGTCGGACTCGGCGCGAACCGGACACGGACGCTGTCACTCACTTGAGATCTTTAGGCTCCGACCCGCTTGCCGCACTCCCGCCGCACGAAGTCGACGATCGTTGCCATGGGCGTACCCGGCGTGAACACGCCCGCCACACCCGCAGCTAGCAGCGGCTTCACGTCTTCGTTTGGAATAGTGCCACCCCCGAAGAGGACGATGTCGGAGGCGCCTTCGCCGACAAGCAGCTCCTTGATGCGCGGGAAGAGCGTCATGTGCGCGCCTGACAGCACGGACAAACCGATGCCGTCGACATCCTCTTGGATGGCGGCCTCCACGACCTGCTCGGGCGTTTGATGCAAGCCGGTGTAAATGACCTCAAACCCGGCGTCGCGTAACGCGCGGGCGATCACCTTTGCGCCACGATCGTGGCCGTCGAGCCCAGCTTTTGCGACTAAGATGCGGATCGGACGGGCCATCTCCTAGATCACCGCGGCTTCACGGTAACGTCCGAAGACTGGCACGAGCGCTTCCGAGATCTCGCCAAGCGTCGCTTTGCTCTTCACGCAGTCGAGGTAATGCGGCATGAGGTTCTCGTCGGTTTCCGCAGCAGCTGCGAGGCGCGCTAGCGCCGCCTTGGTCAGATCACCATCGCGTGTTTCGCGGAAAGCCTTCACCCGGGCACACTGTTCGAGTTCCACTGCGCGATCGATCTTGAGCAGTGCGATCTGCTCTGCCTCTTCCTGCACGAAGTCGTTGACCCCGACGATGATCCGTTCGCCGCTTTCGATCTCACGCTGATACCGATACGAAGCGTCGGCTATCTCTTTTTGGAAGAAGCCTGCATGGATGGCGGGAACTACGCCGCCAAGCTCGGCGATGCGCTCGAAATAATCTTCCGCGCCGGCTTCCATGTCGGAAGTCAGTTTCTCGACGTAGTACGAGCCGCCCAACGGGTCGATGACGTTTCCGACGCCGGTCTCGTAGGCGATGATCTGCTGCGTGCGCAGCGCAAGCTGCGCGTTCTCCTCGGTGGGCAGCGCCAACACCTCATCAAGTGAATTGGTGTGCAGCGACTGCGTGCCTCCGAGCACCGCGGAGAGCGCCTGGAAGGCGACGCGCATGATGTTGTTCTCGGCTTGCTGCGCGGTGGCGGAGCACCCTGCGGTTTGGGTGTGAAAGCGCAGCGTCCACGAACGGGGATTGCGTGCTTTGAAGCGGTCGCGCATGTGCCGTGCCCAAATACGGCGCGCAGCGCGATACTTGGCGATCTCCTCGAAGAAATCCGAATGGGCGTTGAAAAAGAACGACAACCGCGGCGCAAAGTCGTCGACGTCCAGACCGGCGGCAATCCCCGCCTCCACGTACGCAAATCCGTCGGCTAGTGTGAAGGCGAGCTCTTGCACGGCGGTCGAGCCTGCCTCCCGGATGTGATAGCCGGAGATGGAGATCGTGTTCCACTTCGGCACGTGCTTAGAGCAGTACGCCATCATGTCGGTGATGATGCGCATCGAGGGCTCGGGCGGATAGATCCATTCTTTTTGGGCGATGTACTCCTTGAGCATGTCGGCCTGCAGCGTGCCCGAGAGCCGTTCGGCCGGCACGCCTTGCGCTTCGGCGGTCGCGATGTACATGGCGAGCGCAATAGGCGCCGTGCAGTTGATCGTCATCGACGTGGAGATCCGGCCCAAGTCGATGCCCGCGAACAGGTCTTGCATGTCTTGCAAGGTCGAGATCGCCACACCGCACTTGCCGACTTCGCCGAGCGCACGCGGATGATCGGAGTCGTATCCCATGAGGGCGGGCATATCGAAGGCCACCGAAAGACCGGTCTGCCCTTGGCTGAGCAAGAAATGGAAGCGCTCGTTGGTCTGTTTGGCCGTGCCGAAGCCGGCGAACTGGCGCATCGTCCATAGCCGGCTGCGATACATAGTCGCATGGATGCCGCGCGTATATGGATACTGCCCAGGGAACGACAGATCGCGGCCGTAGTCGACGCCCGCCAAGTCCTCGGGACCATAGAGCGGTTTGAGCGGGTGGTCGGAGATGGTGCGGTCAACCGCACCGGGCCGCTTCGGCGCCGCCTCGAACTGCGCTTGCCAAAGCTCCTGGCCTGCTATCTTGCCGTCTGTGCCGTGCGCCGCCCCATTGCCGTGCGGCTGCCGCTTTGTCGTCTTCTTCTCGCTCACGAGCGTTGCGTCCGATTCATCGTTTGGCTGCTACCGTATTTATCGGTCATTGGCGCCGGCTAGAACTCGATGCCGACCCGAGCCGGAACGTTCTTCTGATATGGATGTTTGATGTCGGTGATCTGGTTGACGTAGTCGGCGGCATCGATGATCGCCTGCGGGGCATCGCGTCCCGTGAGGATGACCTCGACGTGAGGGGGTCGCTTCCCCAGAAGCTCGACCACCGCCTCGGTCGGGACGAGGCCGAACGCCATCGCCACGTTGACTTCGTCCAGGATCACCACATTATACTCGCCAGAAAGCACTGCAGCCTGAGCTGCCTCGAGGCCTTGACGCGCCCTATTGACCTGCTCGGGCTCGGGGTTTTTCGGATCCACAAAACGATCGAGGCCATACTGCTCTATCTCAAGCTCCGGCAGGCGCTCGCGGATGAGGATCTCTCCAAAGAACGGATCGCCCTTCATGAATTGGATCATCTTCACGCGATGGCCATGACCGATCGCGCGCACGGCAAGCCCTATGGCTGCCGTCGTCTTGCCTTTGCCGGGCCCGGTGTTGACCATGACGAGGCCGAGGCGGCGTTCATCGGAGCGCTTTTTCTGCCAGGGATGGGCTGTCGTATAGTCTTCTTTGACCACTTCACGTTTTTCGAGCCGCCCGGAATGGCGGCCTTGGTCGTGGAGACGCATGTCCCGTTTTGCCGGACGTGCCGACGGTGTCGCTTGGAGGCTTGACCCACCCGAAAACCCCTTGGTATAATCGCGAACGCACGACTACCCTTCGCACCGAACGGCGCAGTTCGCAGCCGGTTCGGTTCGAAAGACGAAGGCAGCGACTCCATCGGATCGCTCAGGCTTTGGCTCGCGCCGGCCGCTTTGACACCTTCCGGTAGCCTGCACCTGCGGGCTTTTTTATTTCCAAGCCCGGACTGGAGGCACTCGATACTCTCTTCACCGACAGACGAGGCGCGCGCTCATTAGCCGTCAGCTACGCGTCAACGAGCAGATCCGCGTACCCCAGGTGCGTGTGATCGCGGACGATGGCACGCAACTCGGGATCATGTCGACGTGGGATGCGCTTGCGATGGCTCGCGACCGCGGCGTCGATTTGATCGAAGTCTCGCCCATGGCCGTGCCGCCGGTCTGCCGTCTTGATGATTACGGCCGGCTGCGATACGAGCAGAACAAAAAGGACCGCGAGGCGCGCAAGAAGTCGCACAGCATGGAGCTGCGCGAAGTCAAGTTGCGGCCCAAGATCGAGGAACATGACTACCAGGTCAAGTTCCGCACCGCCGAGCGCTTGTTGTTCGATGGTGACAAGGTCAAGGTCACGATCATGTTCCGTGGGCGCGAAGTGGCCTACGCGCAGCAGGGGCGCAGGATCCTCGAGCGCGTGGCCGCGGACACGGCAAAATTTGCGTCGGTCGAACGAGAGCCGCGACTGGAAGGCCGTAACATGTTCATGATCCTCTCGCCGCGCCAGGACGTCATCGCCGCCGTCGCTGCCCAAAAGGCAGCAGCAGCCACGCCCAAGAGCACGAGCTAGAGAGGTCGGCACCTAAAGTGCCGACGGTGGGCACATAAAGTGCCCACCCTACATAACTAAAGGAGAGAAATGCCAAAACTGAAGACACATCGAGGAGCTGCCAAACGCGTTAAAGTCACGGGAACGGGGAAGTTCGTGCGCGAGCGCCAGTTCTCGGGCTGCAGTCACATCTTGACCAAGAAGTCGCCAAAGCGCATTCGCAAGTTCCGCAAGCAGGTGGTGACCGATAAGACCGACGTGGCGCGCCTGAAGCGGCAGCTGCCGTACGTCTAGGTCGGCACATAAAGTGCCGACCGGTGGGCACATAAAGTGCCCACCCTACAATAACGAGGAGAAATAAGTGTCATGGCACGCGTCAAACGCGGAGTAATCGCGCTCAAAAAGCGCAACAAGGTGCTCAAGGCGGTCAAAGGTTTCCGCGGCGCCCGCGGTCGCACGTACCGGGCTGCTAACGAGGCATTGCTGCACTCGCTCATCTATGCGTTTCGCGACCGGCGCCGTCGGAAGCGCGATTTCCGGGCACTGTGGATCACGCGCATCAACGCAGCTGCGCGAGCCGAAGGGCTGACCTACAGCCGTTTGGTCAGCGGCCTCAAGAAAGAGGGTCTTGCGCTCAACCGCAAGATGCTGGCCGACCTCGCGATGAACGATGAGGCGGGCTTCGCTAAACTGCTCGAGATCGCAAAGAAACATCTTCCCGCGAGTCCCGCACGCGCGTAGGGCTCGAGTGCCCGTGACCGACCGTCACGCCGGCCGCCACAATGCAGCCGTTCGCGCTGCAAGATTGCTCCAACAAAAGAAGCACCGCTCCGAGCAGCGGTGCTTTCTCATTGAAGGGCCTTCGCTCATCGAATCCGCGATCAACGCCGGGTGTTCGATCGAACACCTCTTTGTTCTCGAGGAGGCTTTGCCCGCTCTTGGACTCGAGTCTGAGACTGGTGGGCACGTAAAGTGCCCACCCCACATCAAACACGTTTACGTTGTGGATCGGCGAACACTGGAGTCGCTCGCGCAGACGAAGTCGCCGCAAGGGATCGTGGCGGTGGTCGAGTTTATCGATCGCGAGCTGAGCGAGCTTGGCCGACTGGTTCCTCGTCAAGGCAACGCGCTCGTGCTCGTGCTGCCTACCTTGGGGGATCCGGGGAATGCGGGTACGCTCATGCGCAGTGCTGAGGCGTTCGGGGTGAGCGCGATCTGTTTTGGTCCGCACGCCGTCGAGCCGTACAACGACAAGGTGGTGCGCGCGTCGATGGGATCGCTCTTTCGCGTGCCGCTTGTCCGCTACCACGAGTGGACCGAGTTGGCAAGCGCGCTTCGCGATGCTGATCTGCGCATCGCCGCCGCGGACGCGAGCGGTGAAGATGTGAGGCGCGTCACGCTGCCACAGCGGGTGGCACTTGTGGTGGGGCAAGAGCGACACGGGTTGGCCGGTATTCCGCGATCCGACCTCGACGCTGTCATCGCTGTGCCGCAGCGCGGCGGCGTCGAATCGCTCAATGCCGGCGTTGCCGCCTCGCTATTGCTGTATGAATGTGCCCGTGCGCAGGGACTTTTCACCTCACCCGAGCGCAAAGAATAATGCGAAAAAGTAGTTCCACGGTTGCATGCTGGAACGACTGCTGCACAAATGTCA
>JAFANK010000050.1 GCA_019232725.1 Vulcanimicrobiota bacterium
CATGAATAACGCGGTCGAAGAGTTCCCGAGCCCTGCGCCGGCGGCGACCCCCAAGCGCGAGTTCGGACCGACGCTCGCCATGCTGGATTGCGCTCCCGGCGCGCCGGCCTATGCTATCGGTATGGTGCAGGGGGTGGCCGTCGACGACTCGGGCAATGGCTATGTCACGAACAATTCGTTGTGCGGTTCTACCCCGCTGTCGCTGACGGCGTGGCAGTGGAGCCCGGCCGCGACCGCGACGTCGAAGCCTTCGTCGACCTTCGTGGTGCCGCCCGCAGAAACGGCGGCTGCCTCACAAAATCTCGGCTTCGATCCCACGACGCAACTCGTGCTCTTGCCAACGACGGACACGGCACTGGGAACGCCATCCGTGCTTCGCCTGTCATTTCCGGGGCCTGCCGGCTCGCTCTCGTCCATATTGGGTGGCGGCCCATGCTTCCCGCTGGTCGGTTTCTCGGCGTGTGATGGCGTCAATCAGTTCGGATTCGTCAACACCTACGCGGTTGCTGTGGATTCGAAAGGCTACACGTACGTGAGCGGCCTGACAGACTTGAGCGGCAATCCTGCCATCGCGGTCTTCTCGCCGGGTGCGACCACGCCGATCGCATATAGCGCGATCGACGGCCCGCAAAGCGACACCGAGCTTGACACGTTCCCGGCCGCACTCGCTATTGACGGCACTACGTTGTACGTGTTGGATTCAGGCAACGGTGCCGGGTATTCCAATTGCGGGCCGATCGATTCGACGACCAACACCTGCGCGGATGGATTCAACCATGAGTACGTGACGGCGTACGACACGACCAAGCTCGTGGCCGGCTCGGCCGTCGACCTCAAGCCGACATTCGTGCTCGGTGGTGACGCGGTTGGCCGCTTTGGGTCGACGGCGGTATCAGGGCTGCCGCAGGGCTACGCGAATCGGATGACCGTCTACAAAGGCACGCTCTATGTCGCAAACACGTCAGGACCTGTATTCAATCCGACGTGTAATGGCAATGCGACGAGCGGCGTTGCGCCGCCACCGGGCGAGCTCGACGTCTACAATGTTAGCAGCTTGAAGGGTGACCATAACGATGTCGCGCCGGCCAGCGTCATATCGCCAGCAGGCTTGTTACCCGCCGGTGTGGCGATCGGCGCGAGCGGCACCGCGTCCGGCCCGGCCATACCGGCGATTCGCGGCGTGCCCGGCAAGTATCGTGGGCACTTGGGCCGGCGGGTGCAGCTGATCCACTAGCTCTCTTGCTTGCGCTGGTGCAGCATGAACGTGTTGCCCTCGCTGTCCTCGGCACCGATCATGTGACACACGTTCGACTCGAAGGGTTCGGGGTGTTCGAATTTCACGCCGCGCGCGCGTAGCTGTGCGATCGCCTCTTTGAGATCGGGCACCGCGAAAAACACGCCGGCGCTTGGGTGCCATGAGCCATCGCTCATCTTCCAGACTCCGAACGTCGTGCCGTCGGCGAGCTCGAATTCGGCGCCCTGCTCTTCTTCCCAGGACGGCGTCAGCCCGAGCGTATCCCGGTAGAACGCGATCGCGCGCTGTGGGTCCTTGACGAGATAGCAATGGATGTCGATGCCGGTGATCTTGATGCTGGTTGCGGTCGCCATGGGATGCCCTTTCTGCAAAAGCGTGGCCCTTTGGTACGCCGCGATGATAACGGCGGGATGTTGACAGGCTCTGTCATGTTTGCGTAGGATACTGGACATAATGAAGTCGGGGCGGCTTTTGGCCATGCTGCTGCTCCTCCAGGCGCGGGGGCGGATGTCGGCCAGGGACCTGGCGGGGCGTCTTGAGGTCTCGCAGCGGACGGTGTACCGGGATCTCGACGCGCTCAGCGCCGCCGGAGTACCCGTGCACGCAGAACGGGGCGCGGCCGGTGGCATCGTGCTGGCCGACGGCTACCGCAAGGCGTTGACGCAGTTCGGCGATGATGAGATCCGCTCGCTGTTCACGGCGGGCGACAACTTGCTCGCAGACATCGGTTTTGAAGACCGATTGCCGGTGGCACTCGAGAAGCTGGCTGGTGCGCTTTCTGATACGCAGCGCCGTGCGGCGAACACGATGCGTGGGCGGGTCTATGTCGACCACCGGCGTTGGAAACAGTCGGCACAGCCGCGCGAGTATTTGGCGCTGCTGCGCGTCGCGATTTGGGAAGACCGCCGCGTGCTGCTGCGCTACAAAGATCAGAGCCAGCGCACGAGCGAACGTGCCATCGATCCACTTGGCCTGGTCGCCAAGGCGGGGATTTGGTATCTGGTGGCGAGATCCGGTGATGAGATGCGTACGTTTCGCGCGGAGCGCATCTTGGGTGTGACGGAAACGGACGAGCGTTTCACGCGGCCCGATGGCTTTGACCTTGTGAACTTTTGGCGGCAGTGGACGATGGATTTCGAGGACCGGCTGCCCGCGTTTCCTGTGATCGTGCGCGTGCCAAGGGATGAGGCGCGCGAGATCGGCTCGTATTGGGAGGCCCAGCTGCTCGACGATGGCGCCCGCTCGGGCACTGCGCTCGTGAAAGTCATCTTTCCGAGCGAGAGCGCGGCCGTGCATCAGATCATCGCGTGGGGCGAGAAGAGCGACATCGTGGAGCCGGAAGCGCTGCGCGCTCAGGTGGTGGCCCGGGCGCACGAGGTGATCGCACACCATGGCGAGCTCATCCCTGGCTGATACGCAAGGCGCTGTCGGCGCGCTTGCCGGTATTTTCGAGCGTCAGCGAGTGGCGTTTAGCCGCGATACGTGGCCTGATCGTGCCGCGCGAGCCGAACGGCTGCGCTTGCTGCTTCGCGCCGTACTTGACCACCGCGAGGAGATCGCTGCTGCGGTCGATGCCGACTTCGGCGGAAGGTCCTGGCACGAGACGATGTTCGTCGACGTGTTCGGGGTGGTGTCGCTCATCCGTTACAGCATCGCGAACCTGCGGCGTTGGATGCGTCCGCAA
>JAFANK010000140.1 GCA_019232725.1 Vulcanimicrobiota bacterium
TGCCGGTGAAGACATTTGTACGCGGCGAAGATGCCAAAGAGAACGTATTGGCATTTGTCCGCAGTGAGATCGAACAGGGGCGGCAGGCGTTCATCGTGTGTCCGGCGATCGATGAATCGGAGCGCGCCTTGCACTCCGCCGTCAAGCAGGCGCAGGAACTGCGCACGAGTGCCTTTGCCGGCTTGCAGGTGCAAGTGCTGCATGGCAAGATGACGTCGACCCAAAAAGACGATGTCATGAAGCTCTTCGCAGATGGCTTCGTCAAGATCCTGATCGCGACGAGCGTGGTCGAGGTAGGTGTGGATATTCCGGGGGCGAGCGTCATGGTGGTCCTCGACGCACACACCTTCGGCCTTGCGCAGTTGCATCAGCTCCGTGGGCGCGTCGGCCGCGGCAAGCATCGCTCGTACTGCATCTTGCTCACCCGGACGCCGGAGGATGCGGAGCGCTTGCAAATACTCGTGCGGACGACCGACGGCTTTGCGATTGCAGACGAAGACCTCAAACAGCGTGGCAGCGGTGACCTTGCTGGAACGAGACAGCACGGCGGGCATGAGTTGCGCCTCGCGCACCTGATCCACGATTATCCGGTATTCTTGCAGGCGAAAAAGGCGGCGGATGCTATCGTGCGTGACGACCCGCAACTCGTGCGCGCGGAGCATCGCGGGCTTGCTGCATACCTGGCCGCGCACGATCGCGACGCTTCGCTCCGATTGACATCCTAGCGCGGTGGCTCACAGGGCGTGGCCCTGACAAGCGTTAACCCCTAGGGCCATGCGGTTATCGGGCGGAGAGCGATCCGGCCAGCGACTTGCTGCCCCGCGTGGTGCAAGAACGCGGCCAACGCCGGCCAAGGTGCGTGAGGCGCTGTTTGCAGTGCTCGGCAAACGCGTGGAGGGCGCGCGCGTGCTCGATCTCTTCGCGGGCTCGGGTGCACTTGGTTTCGAAGCGATCTCGCGCGGCGCCGCATCCGTCGTGTTCGTGGACAACGACGCGAACGCGGTGATGTCCATCCGCCGCAATGCCGTGCGTCTCATCCCCGATCCCGAGCGATGGCGCATCTTGCCGATGACCGCGTCGCGCGCGCTGCGCACGTTACGAGGGACCTTCGATGTGGTGCTCGTCGATCCGCCGTATCAGCGCGGCGCCGCGGAAGAGCTGACGCTTTTGATGCAACGCGGGCTATTGGCGCAGAGCGGCGTGGCGGTTGTGGAACATCCAAGCAGCGCGCGCGCGACGCTGCCGGCGTCGCTCAGCCTGCTCAAGCAGACGAGATACGGGGATACGGCATTGACCTTCGCGATCGTGCGCGGCGACGGGGAAACAGTGCCGGAAGACCGCGTTCAGACGGTTGCATCGCGTCGCTCGTCGCCCGCGAAGACGCCAGGCGGCCGTCGCCGGCCGGGAACGCGGTAATGGTCAAAAAGCCAAGGCAAGAGCGCTTTCTTGCGGTATATCCCGGCAGCTTCGACCCCGTGACCAATGGGCATCTCGACATCATCCGGCGTGCGGCTGCGGCGTGTCCGCGGCTCATCGTCGCCGTCGTGGCGAATCCGAACAAGAGACCGCTTTTCACGCTGCCCGAGCGCGTGGCACTGCTGCGTGATGTGTGCAAGGGGCTCGACGTGGAGGTGGATTCCTTCGAGGGCCTGCTCGTCGACTATGTCCGCCGTCGCAGGGCGTCGCTCATCATCAAGGGGCTACGCATCGTCTCGGACTTCGAATATGAATTCTCGATGGCGCTGCTGAACCGGCGGTTGCGCGGTGGTGTGGACACGATGTTTTTGCCGGCCAGTCTGGAATACGCGTATATATCGTCCTCGTCGGTGCGCGAGGTGTTCTCCCTCGGCGGCAACATCGCGGACTTCGTCCCCCCGGCCGTCCTGCGCGCGATGCGCCGGCGCGCAGGCCCGACGCGCACCGGCAAACGGCGTTGATCCGGCCGAACACATCGCCGGATAATCGAGAAGAGAGAGGAGCTTGAGCATGAGCGCTTATCGCGTCATCGACAAGATGGAAAGCGTGGTACGGGAGGGCGTCTGGATGCCCTTCGGCTGGAAGGCGCTGAACGCGGATCTGATGCTCGACCTCATTGAGAAGCTGCGCAGCACGCTGCCAGAGGAGACGGCACGCAGTCGTCGGGAGAGCGCAGCACGTGACACTGCCGATGCGTCCACGCCGCTTGACGCGCCGGTGAGCGCTCGCAACGCCGGCACGAACGCGCAAGACAGCGACATCATAGCGCGCGCGCAGTCTCGCGCCGACACGATCGTCGCCGAAGCACAAGCGGCAGCGCGCGACATCCGCCGTGGCGCTGACGAATATGCGGATCATGTGCTTGCGTCTCTGGACGGCAGTCTCGCCAAAGCGCTTGCCGCGGTGCAAAAAGGCCGGCAACAACTCGCCACGTCGGCTGCCGGCAACGGCAAATCGCCAGCGGAAGTGAGCGGCGTATAGCGCGTTCGCAACACGTCAGCAGCCGTCGTGCCCTCGTGTTGCGGGTGGCGCGCGTGCTCATCTGGCCGGCGCTGCTGGCGGCAGCGCTGTTCTTGTACCCGATCCCGTATCTGATCTTCGGTCCGGGAGCCGCGGTCGACCTCAACCAAGCGATCGTTGTGCCCGGCCGTACGCCGCCGCCCGGCCGCTTTTACCTTACCGACGTCGACCTTTTGCCCGGGCGGCCCGCCTACTACCTCGTGGCCAAGATCCTCCCGGGTTTTGAGATCATCCGCCGCCGCGATCTCGTTCCGCCGAGCATGAGCGATCGCGATCTCGATCGGGTGCTGGTCGACGCGATGAAAGAGAGCCAGACCAACGCGCAGATCGTCGCCGAGCGGGCTGCAGGTCTGCACGTCGTCGCCACGTCGTCGTTTGTGATCGTGCGAGCCGTGCCACGTTCTCCCGGTGCGCGCTGCTTCCGCACCGGTGACAAGATCCGCCGCATCGACGGTCGGGCTATCAACGATCAAGGCATGCTGGCAGCCGTGACCACGGCCAGGCCGGCGGGCACGACTTTCACGCTCAGCGTCGTGCGCGACGGACAGCAGCACACCGTGCGCTGCACGACTTTCCGCTACAAAGGCAAAGCGCGTTTCGGTGTGACGGGTGCCTTCACGACGGAGACCACCTCGTTACCGGTCGCCGTGCAATTCAAACTGCGCAACATCAACGGGTCATCTGCCGGCCTGATGTTCGCGTTGCAGATCTATCGCACCCTGACCGGGCATGACATCGCCGCAGGACGTGATATCGCCGGCACTGGCGTGCTCGCACCAGATGGCGGCGTGAGCGCGATCGAAGGCGCGCGCGAAAAAGTCCATGCCGCGATCAGGGCTCATGCCACGGTGTTTTTTGTTCCGCGCCAGAACTACGCCGACATCAAGGGCACGCCGGGTATCGATATCGTGCCCGTCTCCAGCTTCTCGCAAGCGCTGCGAGCACTGGCATTCGCACAGCGAGGCGTGAGCCTGCGGCGCTGACAGGGTCCCGTGCCGAGGGTCGGAAACGTACATGGTGTGAAGATCTCGGTCGAGCCCCTATTCCATCCAGACATCGAAGCGATCGAGGTCGACCAAGAAGTGCGGTTCTCGGGCGATCTCGCGACGCGTTATCCCGAGGGTGTTCATGTGAAGGCGACGATCACGCCGATCGCCCACGGCGTGCACATGCAGGGCACGCTTGCGGGAACCGAAGCAGAGACCTGCGTGCGCTGCTTGGAGCCATTCGCGCGAGGGGCGAAGATCGAGATCGCCGAGACGTTCAGCGAAGATGTCGGCCGCGACGAGGATCTGTACGCTGACGTCGCGCCGCTCGTCGACCGCACCATCGACCTGTCGGATTTGATCTCCCAACTGTTGGAAGTGGACGAGCCGATGGCTGCAGTATGTTCGGCCGCCTGTCGGGGCATATGCCCCATCTGCGGGGCGAATCGCAATGTGGTCTCGTGCGGTTGCGAAGCGCACACCGTCGATGCCCGGTTGGCAGGCTTGGCTCGTTTGCGGGACGAACTGCAAGCTCGCGACGCAAACGGTCGGTAGAATTCCTATTGCATCCATTATAAGGACGTCATGGCCAACCCGAAACAAAAACGCAGCAAGTCCAATACGCGGACACGCCGCAGCACGTGGAAGCTGCGCCGCGTGACGTTGTCGATGTGCCCGCATTGCAAGCGCCCGCGCCGGCCGCATTACGCCTGCAGCAACTGCGGTTACTACGATGGGCGTGAAGCGGTGAAGCAAAAGCCGGCGCCGGCAGCAGCGACCGCGAAGAGCTAAGCGTTGCACGCCTACGGCGCCACGATCACGGGCGTCGGGTACTACGCGCCTCCCGGCGTTCTGACGAACGAGGACCTCGAAAAGCTCGTCGATACCAGCGACGAGTGGATCACCCAGCGCACCGGCATGAAACGCCGGCACATCGTCGCGCCAAACGGGGTGACATCGGACCTGGCGGTGCCAGCCGTGCTGGCAGCGCTCGAGGCGGCGAACAAAACCCCGGTCGACGTCGACTGCGTCATCTGCGCAACCGCGACGCCGGATTATCCGTTTCCAGCGCTGGCGTGTATTGTGGCCGCCCGTCTTGGCATCCCAGGCACCGCAGCCTTCGACATCTCGATCGCCTGCTCGGGTTTCGTGTATGCGCTGGCCACAGCAGCGTCGTTTATAAGGTCAGGCGTGTTCCGCTGCGTGCTCATCGTCGGCGCGGAGACGCTTTCGAAGATCACCGATTACACCGACCGGACGACCTGCATACTCTTCGGTGATGGCGCCGGTGCCGCGGTCGTCGAGCGCTCCGAAGACGATTGTTTTCTCGGTTGCGATCTGGGTGCCGACGGCTCGGATCCAAGCGTGCTGTATCTGCCCGGGGGCGGCAGCCGCTTTCCGTTCAACCGTAACGGAGAGCTCGCCGACCAGCGCCTCGGCTACATCAAGATGCAAGGCCAAAGCGTTTTCAAGTTCGCTGTCAATCAGATGGCAGCATCGACGCGGACAGCGCTCGAACGCGCGGGCTTAGCGCCCGCGGATATCGATATCGTCGTGCCGCATCAGGCCAACTTGCGCATCGTCGACGCGACGATCAAAATGCTCGGCTTGCCGCCCGAGAAATGCATCGTCAACATCGCCGAATATGGCAACACGTCTGCGGCCTCGATCCCGATCGCCTTGGCGGAGGGCGCTGAGAAGGGCCTCATCAACAAAGATGACATCGTGGTGATGGTCGCGTTCGGCGGCGGACTTTCGTGGGGCACCGTCGTCTGGCGTTGGAAAGGCGCGAAGGTCGGCAAGGTGCCTGCGCTTGCTGTCGCTGCCGCGACGGGCGCCACCGGCTAAGGCATGCGCACGGCGGGCTTCATCTTTCCCGGCCAAGGATCCCAAACGGTGGGCATGGGAGCGGAGCTTGCAGCGAATTTTGTGCAGTCGCGCGCATGTTTTGATCTGGCTTCCTCTGTGCTCGGCTACGATCTGCTCGAGCGGGTCAACAATGCGTCGCCGGACGAGCTCAAAGAGACGCGGTTGAGTCAACCCGCTATCTTCACCGCCAACGTCGCCATTTACCGCGCCGTGGAGACGTTGGGGTTGAAGCCGATCGTGTCCGCCGGCCATTCGTTCGGCGAGTATTGTTCGTTGACCATCGCTGATGCGATCGATTTCGATCAGGCGGTCGGCGTCGTGAACGAGCGTGGACAAGCGATGGGCGAGGCAGCCGATGTGACACCGGGACTCATGGCGGCGGTCATCGGGCTCGACGAAGCGGGCGTGGCCGAGAGTTGCCGGCGCGCACGGGAGACGACGGGCCTGCGCGTCGATCTCGGCAATCTCAATACGCTCACGCAGATCGTCGTCTCGGGGGATGCAGAGGCAGTGGAAGCGGCGTGCGAGATCGCCAAAGAGTTGGGCGCCAAGCGCGTGCGCATTCTCAATGTCTCGGGGGCATGGCACAGCAGCCTCATGGAGCCGGCGATGCCGCGCTTTGCACGAGCCGTGGACGCCGTGCACTTGAGCATGCCGATATTCTCGGTTATCTCCAACGTCATCGCCAAGCCCTATACATCAGTCGCGCAGATCCGCGAATGTCTGCTCGCGAGCTTGTGCGCACACGTCCGTTGGCATGAGACTGCGCTCGCGCTCGTCGCGATGGCACCAGACGTCATCATCGAGTGCGGTGCGAGCGAGGTGCTCGCGCCGATGATCAAACGCTTGCCGACGATCGGCGAGATCCCGGTGATGCATGTGGCAGACATCGCAACGCTGCATGACCTGCAGGATGCCATGGGATCGCTCGCCGGGTGAACAACGCAGGCAAGACCGCGATCGTGACCGGCGCGGGCACCGGGATCGGCCGGGCCATCGCGCTCGAGCTGGCGCGCAGTGGTGCTTCGGTCATGCTCTCTGGCCGTCGGCAGGACGTGCTCGAGAAGGTGCAGCAGGAGGTCGCAGCGTTCGGCGGAACCGCGCACCTGCATCCGGCCGACGTGTCGAAACCGGAGGACGCCGCAGGGCTTGTCGCCGAGGCGCAGCGCGTGATGAGCCGCATCGATGTCCTCGTCAACAATGCAGGCCGGCCATACGACACGCTCATTCTTCGCATGAAATGGGATGCGCTCGAAGACGCGCTCGCGGTGAATCTCAAAAGCATGTTTTATCTCAGTGCGACGGCGGGAAAGGTGATGCTCTCGCAGAAGAGCGGCTCGATCGTCAACATCACATCCGTCGTCGCCCTGACTGGCAATGCTGGGCAGAGCGCATACGTCGCTGCGAAGGCTGGTGTGATCGGATTGACGAAGTCGCTGGCGCACGAATTCGGCAGCCGGAACATCCGGGTGAACGCAGTAGCGCCGGGCTTCATCGAGACCGAGATGACGGCGGCACTGCCCGAAGCGCTCAAGAACCAATATCTCGAGCGCATTCCGCTGCGGCGGTTCGGGAGCGCGGATGAGGTGGCGAAGGTCGTCTCGTTCCTGGCAAGCGATGCCTCCGCCTATGTCACCGGTCAAGTTGTGGCGGTCGATGGCGGGCTCTCGCGATGAGACGCCGTCACTGCGAAGAGTTGTTTCTCACACCACCCCCATGGAGGTAGCGACAGTCCGATGTCAGTGTTCGACAAAGTGAAGAAGTGCATCGTTGAACAGCTCGGCGTTGACGAGAATGAGGTCACGCCGGAGGCGTCGATCACGGACGATCTTGGCGCCGACTCCCTCGATCAGGTCGAGCTCGTGATGGCTTTAGAGACGGAATTCAATCTCGACATCCCCGACGAAGATGCGGAGAAGATGAAGACGGTCGGAGATGCCGTGCGTTATATCGAGGAGGTCTCGGAGAAGGCCTGATCGCCGTCTCAAGCGGCGCCGCCCATTCTCGCACCCGCGTTTACCGGCCGGAACAACCCGGCCACCTCAAGTGACGACGATATGTTCTCGACGCTTTCTGATCGCCTGGCGGCGATCTTCCAACGGCTGCGATCTCGCGGCAAGCTCACGGAAAGTGACGTTTCCGAGGTGCTCCGCGAGGTTCGCGTTGCATTGCTTGAAGCCGACGTCAACCTTGGCGTGGTGCGCGACTTCATCGCGGCGATCCGCGAGCGCGCGGTGGGCGCGGAAGTCCTGGAGTCGCTCACGCCGGCGCAAGCAGTCATCAAGATCGTGCACGATGGGTTGATCGATATGTTGGGCGGCACAACCGAGCCGTTGCACTTCGCACCGACCGGACCCACCGTCATCATGCTGGTCGGGTTGCAGGGCAGCGGTAAAACGACGCAAGCCGCCAAGCTCGCCGCGCGATTGCGTGAAGCCGGACGGCGCCCGCTCCTCGTCGCATGCGACGTCTATCGTCCCGCGGCGATCACGCAACTTACGACGCTCGGCGAGCAGGTCGACGTGCCGGTGTATGAAGAGGGAGCCGGCGACCCGGTGGGCATCGCTCGGCGCGCGCTCGAGCAAGCCCGGCGTGTCGGCAACAGCGTCGTCCTGCTCGACACCGCAGGCCGGTTGCAGATCGATGAGCCGCTCATGCGCGAGCTTGCATCGCTCAAAGCCGCAGTGTCGCCGCTGGAGTCGTTGCTCGTCGTCGATGCCATGACCGGTCAAGAAGCCGTCAACGTCGCCAAGACATTCGACGAGCGGCTCGCGCTGACCGGAATGATCCTCACCAAGCTCGATGGTGATGCGCGCGGCGGCGCGGCGCTGTCAATCCGAGCCGTCACCGGCAAGCCGATCAAGTTCATCGGTGTCGGCGAAAAGGTGAACGCTCTCGAGGAATTCCATCCCGATCGGCTCGTGTCGCGCATCTTGGGCATGGGCGATGTCTTGACGCTCATCGAGAAAAGCCAGCGCGTCATGGATGAGGCCAAAGCCAAGGAGCTGACCCACAAGCTGACGCGCTCGGGCTTCACGCTGGCCGATTTCTTGGAGCAGCTCCGCCAGATGCGCAAGATGGGGCCACTGGTAGACCTCGTCAAGATGATACCAGGCATGTCCAAGATGGTGGACGTGGACAGCATCGATGAACGCGATCTCACGCGCGTAGAGGCGATCATCTGCTCGATGACGCCCACGGAGCGTGCCGATCCTTCGGTCTTGAATGCGAGCCGTCGCCGACGGATCGCAAAGGGCAGCGGCACGCAAGTGCAAGACGTGAACCGGCTCGTGAAACAGTTTGACGCATCGCGCCACATGATGAAACAGTTAGGGCGCATGCGCATGCCATTCGTGAAGGAGAGACATTGAGCGTCAAGATCAGGCTGCGCCGCACGGGCGCGAAGAAACAACCCTCGTACCGTTTGGTGGTGGCTGATACCCGATCGCCGCGAGACGGACGTTTTTTGGAGATCATCGGGCACTATAATCCGCGCCGCACGCCGGTCGAAATCGTTCTCGATGAAGGCAAGGTCAAGCAGTGGCTCGGCCGCGGGGCGCAGCCGTCGGGTACGGTCGCGCGGCTGCTCGCGGAGAAGGGGCTGTACGACAAGACGAAAGTTCCCGTCCGCAAAGCCCGAGCGCAAAAGAAAGCGAGCGCGTGATATATGCACGAGCGACCGCCTGACTTCGTCGACCTCGACGAAGAAGAACCGTTGCCCGTACGTCAGGATACCGACGTCGATCAAGCGCCGGTCCCGCTGGATAACGGCGAGCCGGCCGACGATCTCGACGAGGCTGAAGCCGCCGATGATGAGCCCGGTCCTGAGGGCGACGAGGAAGCAGATGACGTCATCGGCCGCGCTGCGGCAGCGCTCAAGTACATCGTGGAGCATATCGTCGATGACCCGAACCAGATCTCCATTGGCGCGACCAGCGACGATCGCGGACCAGTGCTATTGCTTTCGGTCTCCGATGATGATCGCGGCAAGGTGATCGGCCGCCAGGGCCGGATCGTGCAAGCGATCCGCACGATCGTGAAGGCTGCGACGGTCGGCACCGGCGAGCGCGTCAACGTCGAAATCGTCGACTAGACCATTCGTGGCCGACGAGCTCGTCATCGGCCGTGTGATCGGCCCGTTCGGCGTGCGCGGTGAGCTGCGGCTGTGGGTGGTCGATGCCGCCGCTGTGCGTGACGGCCTTGAGATGAACTTCCATCTCGAGAAGGGTGAGACGCGCCGAGTGACGCTTGCGAGCGTTCGGAAGCACGGCAAGGGGCTGGTCGCGCAGTTGCAAGGTTATCACGATCGCGATGCTGTTGCCTTGCTCAAGGGCGCGCGCATCGCCATCAAAAGAACACATCTGCCGCGGCTAACGGACAACGCCCACCGTGAGGCAGACCTTGTCGGCTTGTGCGTGATCGACACGCGGTTAGGGCTGCTCGGCGACGTGCAAGAGATACGGCATTATCCCTCGTGCGACATGCTCGTCGTCGGGTCGCGGGCCATGCTCGTGCCGATGCTGCATGCTTATGGGCTGCGCGTCGACCGGGCCGCGCGCACGATCAGCGTCGATCTCCCTGACGGATTTGAAGAGCTCGCCTGAGGCTGCGGCCGTGGCGGGAGGGTCGCTTGCCGTTTCGCGAGCCGTCTGGATCGCGATGGCCGTGTATGCAGTTGTGCTCGCTGCCCTCGGCATCGACCGCTACGTCACGTATCATGCTGGTATGGACCTAGGTCTGTTCGCGCAGTCCGTGGCTGATGCCACGCATGGCTTCCACAACACGCCCGAAGGCGGCAGCCATTATGTTCGGCATTTCTCGCCGATCTTGTGGCTCGCGGTACCGGTGCTCGCGATCGTGCGCTCCCCCGTCGCGCTGACCGTTGTGCAGGCCATCGCTGGTGCGCTTGTGGCGCCGGCTGTGTATCTCATCGCGCGCCGGCGCACGGACGAGACGATGGCGAATCTCGTAGCGATCGTGTCGCTCCTGTATCCACCGCTTGTCGGTGTGACGTTCACCGATTTTCATGAGAACGGTTTCGCACCCGCAGTCATCGCGTGGTTGCTGTGGGCAGTCGATAGCCGTCGTTTTGGATGGGCTACGCTCTTCGCCGTGCTCGCCCTGTGCATCAAAGAAGACGAAGCGCTGTTCTTGGCGGTATTGGGCGCAGGCTATGCGGTCTATTCGCTTCGCCGCAGCGATCGAAACGCCGCAGCATTCGCCGCAGCCGTGAGCGCGCTCGGTTGTGCCGTCTTCATCGCGTACTTCACCGTCGTGCGGGTGTGGGCCGGCGCAGTCGGTCCCTGGACGCCGATCACCTATTATGGTCAGGGATCAGCTTCGGACGTGCTCGGTGTGGCCGGCGTTTGGCACCGGCTGTCATTCATGCTCGAGGCGTTTGTACCGCTGCTCTTCATCCCATTGCGCTCGCCTGTCGTGTTGCTTGCGATTCCCGGTTTCATCGAAGCGGTGGCGTCGCGTTGGTCGATCACCTACACCATGGGCCAACATTATCCCGGTGCGTGGATCGGGTACGTGTTGGTGGCGTTCAGCTTGGCATGTGCGGCGATGTGGGCGACCAATGCGCAGCGGACGCGCCGCCTTGCATGGGGATGCGTGGCCGTCTGCTCGCTGATCCTCGTTTTCGCAAGCCCGACGCACTGGGCGCATTTCCTGGGGCTGCCGACCGCGCACACCCGCGCGCTCGACCGGACGGTGGCGATTATTCCCTCGAATGCCCGCGTGTGCGCGGTGGACGAGGTCTACGTGCACCTCTCGTTGGATCCGGCTGCCCAAGTGGGTTATGCGGGACCGTGTGAATACATGATCGTGGACCAGCACTACGATTCGCCGACCTGGCAGAACACGTATAGTTCTCAGGTCACCGGCCATCTGCATTCTGGCGCGTACGCGCTCATCCGGAATGATGACGGCGTGCAGCTGTACCGGTTGCGAGGGCGGGCATGAAGCGCCGCAGTGAGTGCGCGCTCATCACCGGTGCGTCGACGGGCCTTGGGCGCGAGTTCGCCCGGCTTGCGGCGGCCGATGGGTACGATCTCATCTTGGTATCGCGCGACGCACAGCGCCTAGAAGCGGTGGCGAGTGAATTGCAACGCGACACTAGTGTCGACGTCATGACGAATCCGTGCGACCTATCGGTGGCAGGCGCCGCGCCTGCATTGTACTCGCAGGTCAAGAGCCGCGGCCGTACGGTAGATATCCTTATCAATAATGCGGGATTTGGCAAGCTCGGCTATTTCTCACAACACGATGCCGATGACATCGCGTCGATGATCCAGACCAACGTGACCGTGTTGACGCTCTTAACGCGGCTGTTCCTAGACGACATGCTTGCACGTAAGCATGGCAAGATTCTCAACGTGGCATCCCTAGCTGCATATACGCCGGGACCGCTTATGGCCGTCTACCACGCGACCAAATCCTACGTGCTTGCGTTGACTGAGGCTGTCGCCGAGGAGGTTCGTGGCAGCGGCGTGAGTGCGACCGTGCTCGTCCCCGGCATCACGCGCACCGAGTTCCAGGCGAGGGCCGGCATTCCGCCGGCATCGGTAGAGCGGGGCGCGATGAGCGCGGCCGCTGTGGCACGAGCAGGATACCACGCGATGCTCGATGGCAAGACGGTGTGCGTCGCAGGAATGGGCAATCGTGTGCTCGGGTTTCTCGCACACCACGCACCGCACAGCATCTCACTACGCGTCGCGCACACGATGCAGCGCAAACTCTTACGTTAGCGGTTTGATGAACGACGCCAGCGCGGCGTTGACCGGCGCGGGTTGTTCGGCCATGACGAGGTGGCCGGCACCGGGGATGACCTCAAGGTGGCTGCCTGTGACGTGCTCGTGCAAAAACGTGGAGTACTTGACGGGCGTCATGCGATCTTCAGATCCCACCACGATCAACGCGGGGAGTCGCAGTTCCGGCAGGCGCTCGATAACGTCGAAGGCGTCGCAGGCGGCGTAGTCTTTTCGAGTCGTTTCCTTGCCGACCGCGAGATGCCACGACTCTGCGCGGTCGCGCAGCGCTGCCGGCGCATCCGCTCCCACCGACCAATCGACCAAGGTGCCGATGCACGCGGGCCAGTCGTTGTCGATCATCTCGAAGATCTTGGGAGACACCCGCAAGCGCGCCCCCGTTCCGACCAGCACGATACCCGCTGCTTGTGCCGGATGGTCAAGCGCCCACTGAAGCGCGATTGCGCCGCCGAGCGAATTGCCGGCCACGACCGCCCGCCTGGTGCCGCTCTCCTCGACACGCCGCGCAAGCCAATCGGCGCATTGCGCGACTGAATCGAGCGCAACACCCGCCGGATGACCGGGTAGCGAGACGGCCGCAGACCCAGCAAACGCGCGGGCCTGCTCGCTGAAGCTATCACCGGTGTGGCCGGAGCCATGCACGTAGAACAGTCGCGGCACGTCGCTGGCCTTCGAGTCCATGGCCATAGCGTCCGGGGCATAGGGAATCGTACATACGTTCGAAGAAACGTATGTTCGATATGGCGCTCGCCCTGCCCGCAAGCGTTCTTCTTGGTGTTGCCGAGCCGCCAACGCCAGCTGTCGCCGTCCACGAGTTGCACGAAGAGCTGCGCCATGCGCGGCTCGCAGCACTGTGCGAGACGGATCTCTGGAATGTTCCGTTTTCGGTGCTCGATATCGAGACGACTGGCTCGATCGCCGGCCGCGATGGCATCACGGAAGTTGGCATCGTTCGCGTCGACGCGGGTCGCATCACACGCAGCTGGAGCACGTTCATCAATCCCGTGCAGCCGATCCCGCCCTTTATCACCCATTTGACTGGCATCACGGATGCAATGGTCGCCGGTGCTCCCCAGATCGGCGAGATGCTGCCGGCCATCTTGGAGTTTGTCGGCGATTCAGTCATGGTGGGCCACAACGTGCGCTTTGATGCGCACTTCATCGATGCGGAGCTATGCCGTCACGGACGCGCGCCGCTATCCAATATCCGGCTTGATACGCTCGCCCTGGCGCGCCGTACGATCGCGGAGGTGCCCAATTACAAGCTTGGCACGCTGACGCGGGAGCTCGGCATCGATGTCGAGCGTCATCATCGCGCACTCGCCGATGCAACCGCAACGGCGGAGCTCCTCGTGCATTGCATCAAAAAACTGGAAGACCGCGCCGTGTTCACGCTGGGCACATTGCTCGAACACTTACGCGCCCGGCCTGCGGTGCGGCGTCGCCCCTCGACGCGACGAGTCATGGATGCGGCACAGCTGCCCGTATGGACGTCAGTGTTGCGCACGGAGCTGACCGAGGTCCCATGCAAGCCCGGCGTGTATATGCTGCGCGATGCTGGCGATCGCATCATCTACGTCGGAAAATCGAAGAACCTCAGGCAGCGATTGCGCGCTTACGCGACCGCTGGAGCGGTGGCTGGTGGGAAGATGTGCGCCCTGCGAGCGGCAACCGCATCGTTCGGCTTCACGGTGACCGGTTCGGAACTGGAAGCGCTCCTGGTTGAGGCCGAACTTGTTCGCACGCACGATCCCCAGTTCAACGAGCGCTTGCGGAACTTCCATCAATTCGGTTTTATCAAAGTGGAGGCCGGCGAACGGGGCAGGCTGCTCACGACGACCCGGCTGCAGGCGGACGGGGCACGCTACTTCGGCCCCTACCGCAGCACGGAGGCCGCACGATCTGCGGTCGCGGCCCTGCAAGATGCGCTGGGCTTGGACTGCTCTGGCCCCGACGGTGTTGTCGAGCTGCCGCCAGCGCACAGGGAAGCGCTGGTGGCGGATGCAGTCGCCTTTATCGAAGGCAGTGCCGACGAGGTGTTGCTCGCTGTCGCGCAGCGCCGGGACGAGGCAGCGGCGCGCGGAAAAGAAGAGCTGGTCACCCGTGAGGAACAGCGTCTCGAGCGCTTGCGCCGGCTGCGAGCACGGCACGGCGCTTTGGAGGCGGCGACGCGCTTGCATGCTGTGGTCCTGGCGCCATCCTGTGACGCCGCCCAAGAGATGAGCTTTCTGTTCTGTGGCGGTCGCTTGGTCGGTCAGCGGCGTCTTGCGCGGCGCCTGCCGCGGCGGGGTGAAGCGGTGGAGGCGCTTGGTGCGTTGATCGACGAGTGTTTTCAGCCAGCGCACACGTCCCGCTGCTTTGTCAAACAGCACGAGATAGACCAGTTGCACATATTCGCCAGTTGGTATGGGTCGCGCAAAGAAGGGTTGTACTACGCCGAGCTGCCGGATCGCCGGCCGGCGACCTCGGAAGCGTGGGCCTGGGCCGCAACCATCCTGGACGGTCAACCCGTTAGCTAAACAGGTCGGTAGCAGCAGCGTGGCCAACTCTGGAGCAGGGCGCTGGTCTTCTCCGGCGGACAAGATAATCATGGATGTGCGCCACTTTCTCAAGCTGGTCACCGCGACGGTGATGCTTGCAGCGGCCATTGCCGCACCTGCCGCTGCCATCGAGCATGGCGATACGCCGCAAAACGACGAGACGCGCGATAACCTGATCAGCGAAGGAACGCTGGTCCGGATCTCGATCCTGCAGACGATCACGACTGCGCATTGCACGAACAATCAGAAGTTCACATTCCGCGTCATCGATGACGTCAAAGCCGGCTCCCGCGTCGCCATCCCCGCGGGCACGACCGGATCAGGTAGGGTCACGCTGTGTCAACCGGCGCACGGTGGACGCCAAAACGGCCGGCTCGGCGTGGAATTCGATCCGCTTCTGTTGGGCGACGGCACGCAAGTGCTCGTGGCCATCACGCGCGACAGCGTCGCTGCCGATGCCAATGAGAAGAACGGCACTGCACCGGCCGTCGAAGATATCGCGAACATGATGGTGCCGGGATTCTTTTTGATCGACTACCTGCGTAAAGGCGATGATGTGACGCTGTCGGCCAATCAGCCGTTCCATCTCGCCGTGACCGAAGACGCGTTCTTGTCGCAGTAGGCGGGCGGCCTAGCCGGGCGCGACGATGGTGTTGCGCAGCACCCCGATGCTCTCGATCTCGACCTCCACGACGTCGCCTGGTTGCACCGGGCCGACGCCGGCTGGTGTGCCGGTTGAAATCACATCACCCGGCTCGAGAGTGAACGCTGCTGAGACGTACTCCACGAGCGCCGGCACGTCGAACACCAGCGAGGCTGTCGTGGCGTCCTGTTTGACGACGCCGTTAAGGCGTGTGCGCAAACGCAGGTCGCTTGGTTCGATGCCGCTTGCGATGCATGGTCCGATCGGCGCAAACCCGTCAAACCCTTTGGCGCGTGCCCACTGCCCGTCGGTGCGCTGGAGATCGCGCGCGGTGAAGTCGTTGCAAATGGTGTAGCCCATGATGACCTCGTGCGCGCGCGACCGGGGCACCGCTTTGCAGCGCACTCCGATGACGACGCCCAGCTCGCCCTCGTAATCCACACGCTGGCTGTGCACGGGATAGGTGACAGCGCCATTGTGATGATTGAGCGCTGACGATGGTTTGAAGAAGAGCAACGGTTCCGCCGGCAGTGGGTTAGCGAGCTCGGCTGCGTGGTCGGCGTAGTTGCGGCCGATGCCGATGATCTTCGATGGGATACATGGCGGCAAGAATGTCACTGATGCAAGGGATGCGCGCCCGCCTGTATAGATGAACGCGTCGTCCTCGATCGTGCCCTCGCGCGCTGTGCCATCGATGAGACAGCGCGCGCTGCGCCGGATAGTCGACATGATGGCAGCGCTTTTTTCGCATGCATGCGCCGTTCCTCGGCACGGCGACAGGCGCGCCTTGCAGCCACGGGCAAGTAGGGCCCATGAGCGGACAACACGCGTTTGATTTGTGCGTGCTCGGTGGTGGCAGCGCTGGCTTTGCGGGAGCGACCACAGCGCGCGGTTTGGGCAAGACGGTGGCCATCATCGATGGCACGGGCCCGCTCGCCGGGCTGTGCATCCTGCGCGGCTGTATGCCATCGAAGACGTTGATCCGATCGGCTGAAATCGCACATCTCATGAAGGTCGCGCCCACCCTTGGCGTGATCCCAAGTGCGGTTCGCATCGACGTTCCCGCCATGGTCGCCCGCAAGCGCCACATCATCGGTGAATTCGCCGACGATCGGATCAAGGGGCTCGAAAAATTTCCGCTTTTCCGCGGCGCGCCATGCTTTACGGGGCCGGCGCAAGTGCAGGTCGACGACGACACGATCGAGGCTGAGCGCTTCTTAGTCGCTACGGGTTCGCACATCCACCTGCCGCCGATCGAGGGTCTCGCGGAGACGGGGTACCTCACGAGCGATGACGTTTTGGAACTGGACCTCTTGCCGAAGACCGTGATCGTGTTGGGAGCCGGCGACGTCGCTGTCGAGTTGGCCCAGTATCTCGTGCGCGTCGGCGTGGACACAACTATCGTGCAACGCGGCGCCACGTTGTTGTCGGGCGAAGATCCAGATGTGGGCCAGGCCGTGCGCGAAGCGCTCGAGGCCGACGGCATTCGTGTGCATACTGGTGCGCTCGTACAGCGTGTGGAGCGCCATGGCAAGGCGAAGCGCGTGATCGCTAAGACGGCAGACGGTGAGCTTGCAGTCGAGGCCGAGGACATCTTCGCAGCGCTCGGACGGCGTCCCAATGTCGAGGGTTTTGGTTTCGACGTCGCCGGCATCTCCTACGATGCCAATGGCGTGAAGATCGATGAGTACATGCGCACGACCAATCCGCGGATTTTCGCGGCCGGCGATGCGACCGGGATGAACGAGCTCGTACATGTCGCAGTGTACGGAGGGGCACTTGCGGTGGCGAATGCCTTCGCCTCCTCGCCGCGACGATTGAATGTGGATCTCTGGGCTTCGCGAGCCGTATTCACCGATCCACAAGTGGGGATCGCCGGCTTGACCGAGCGGCAATGCCGAGAGCGGGGCATCGCCTATGCGGTCGCACGATATCCGTTCAACGATCTCGGCAAAGCGATCACGGCGGAACTCACACAAGGGTTCGTCAAGATGCTGGCCGCGCTCGACGGCCGCATTCTGGGCGTCACGATCGTGGGCGCTGAAGCGTCCGATCTGATCGCCGAGGCGATCGCGCTCGTGTACTTCGGTGCGCGCTGTCATGACGTCTTGGAGATGCCGCACCTGCATCCGACGCTGGCCGAGATCATCACCTACCCAGCCGAAGAGCTCTGCGAGAAGATTGAACATCAGCAGCATGCCGTCGTCACGCCGTAGTACTACGCATCGTGCCGGGAGCGCAAAGTCGCGCGTTTCTCAGACGCGCGACGGCACAACTCCTTCGCACAAACGTGATGACGGCTCGCAGCGAGTGGGCGCCGATCTTGCCATGTATCGCAAACCGCGACTGTATGACATCGCCTTTGGATTCCGCGATATAGCGGCCGAGTGTCGCGGGCTATTGCAGCTCGCGCGCCGCCACGGCGTACCGGCGCCGAAAAGCGCGATTGAGCTTGCGTGCGGACCCGCGCACCACTTGCGCGAGCTTGCCCGGCGCGGGATGCGCTGCACGGGCATCGACATCAATGCCGAGATGCTCGCCTATGCGGCCGCGTTGTGCCGGCGGAATCACGTCAGGGTCGAGCTGCGCCGCGGTGATATGCGCACGTTTCACCTCACGCGGCGTGCAGATCTGGTGTTGTGCCTGTTCGACTCGTTCGCGCAGTGCGCAACCGAGCGCGATGCTATCGAGACACTACGAGCTTCAGCGCGAGCGCTCAAGCGGGGCGGCTTGTTGATAGTCGAATTCACGCACCCGGCCGACTATTTCGGCCGCGGCAGAAGCCGGACATCGGAACGCTGGACGCAACGCGACGGCGATACGTCTGTGCGGACGCGGTTTTCGATCACTCGTTGCGATCCGGTGGCCGAGACGTTCATCGCAAGCATGACCATAGAGCCGGTAGGCCGTAACGGCAAACGACCGCATCGAAACGAGCGGTTAGAGATGCGCTGGTTACAGCACATGTGGATGCGAGGCGGGTTTCAGTACGTGGCCCTGGCAAGCGGCGCATTCGAGATCGTTGGCTGGTATGGGGATATCGATCCCGTCATGGCGCTCACCGACCCGCAAGCGTGGCGCATGATCGCGGTCCTGCGCAAGCGCTGACGATGCTCGTCGTCACGGTGGACTTCATGTGGCACGATGCGCTGGCGGCGCTCCTCGCACCGTCATGCACCGTACGCGCTGCGCCCAAAGCTGCGGCGGAACGCGACGCGGCGCTTGCAAACGCTGAGGTCTTGGTGAGCGCTGTCTTCACACACGCGATGGCTGCGGTGTGCAAGCAATTGCGTTTGCTCGTCTGCCCGCCGGCTGGCACCGAGCGCATCGACCGCGCAGCACTGCCGAACGGCGTGAGACTGGAAAATGGCACGGGCCACGAGATCCCTATGGCGGAATACGTGATGGGATGCTGCGTCGCGCTGCGACAGCATCTGTTGCAAGGTGATGCAGCGCTACGCCGTGGGCGCTGGACGTACGGTTTTCAGGGCGGTGACGGTATGCAAAGTGAGCTGTATGGCTCACGGCTCGGCCTCATCGGGTTCGGCGGCATCGCTCATGAGATCATCGTGCGGGCGACGGCCTTCGGGATGACGTGCTCAGCGGTGACGATGCACCCGGCGGCGCACGCGACGCGCGCCGGGGAAGTCGCGTTTTTGGGGTCGCTCGAGCGCGCGGACGACATCGATCGGGTCGTCGGTTCAGCCGATCAGCTCGTCATCTGCTGCGAGCTATCCGCGACGACGAAAGGATTGATGGATGCGCGACGGCTACGGCTCATGAAGCCCAATGCAGTGCTGATCAACGTCGCGCGCGGTGGCATCGTCGTCGAAGCGGATCTATTCGATGCGCTCAAGGAACGCCGCATCGCCGGTGCGGCGCTCGACGTGTGGTACCGCTATCCACAAGAGCCAAAAGACGAATGTCTGCCGGCCGGCGTGCCGTTCTGGGAACTGGACAACGTCATCATGACGCCGCACGCGAGCGGTTGGACCGAGGCGGCGAAGAAGCGCCGGCTCGAGGCGATGGCGCGCGCGATCAACGAGCTCGCACACGCGGAGGCTCTGTATGGTCGGCACTCTTAGTGCCGACCTAGATTCCTCTCAAGAGCTTTTGTGCGCGAACAAAAATGCCATCGAGCATTTCTTGGGTCAATTTGCCAGTGTTCGTGTTCTGACGGCTCGGATGATAACTGCAGATGACGATCAGGCCTGGCCGGCCCGAAGCCGTCAGGCGATGTTCGGCCCCATGCCCAAATGATAGCGGACGCGGACCGCTATAGCCGCGCTCGCGCAAGCGCGCGATGACATTGTCGAAGCCTATCTTCCCCAGGGCGACGACGATGCGCAAGCGCGTAAGCAGCGCGAGTTCGGCGCGTAGGTGCACCGCGCAGCGCTGCAACTGCCGAGGCGTCGGCCTGTTGCCAGGTGGAGCGCACCGCAAAGCCGCGGACATGAACGCGTCGCGCAGCGCGAAGCCGTCACCACGCCGCACTGAGGTCGGTTGGCTGGCAAATCCGGCGCGATATAAGGCACGTGCGAGAAAGACCGCGGAACCATCGCCCGTGAACATGCGGCCCGTGCGATTGCCCCCATGCGCCGCAGGTGCCAGGCCCATGATGAGTACGCGCGCTGACGCTTGACCAATGCTCGGCACCGGCTGCCCCCAGTACGTCTGGCCGGCGAACTCGCGCTTTTTCTCTCGGGCGATGGCCGCGCAATAGCTACGCAGCTCAGGGCATCGCGTGCACGCGATAATATCCGATCTGATCGCCGAAAGCCGAGAAGTCGTGCGGACTCCCATACGTTCCGATTCGCTACGCTTCGTGTCGGCTCGAGCCCAGCGGCGACCGGTCGCCGATCCATTGCGCCGGCGTGATGGCCCAGTACCGGGCCATGTTGTTGAGCGTGCCGGCATATTCCGAGCGCAGGCGGCAGAACGTCTCCCAGGATTGTTCTTCGCCAGCGAGGGCATAGCCAACTGACCGCAGACGCTCACGCGCCGCCTGGAACTCCGATCGTTCGACTAAGACGTTAGGTTCGGCGAGCAGTCCGAAGTATTTGGCGAGGTCGAAGGTGAGATGCGCCCCAACGCTGTGCATCAAAAACGCTTGGCCCTTGGGAATATCCTCCGTTGCCGCAATAGCGAGCGTCGCCGCGTCGAGCAACGCGCCCAGCGCAGAGATCCAGGACACGTCGACGTGACTTGAGCGGAAATAGCACAAAACCGGATAAGCGAGGTGCGTGTCAAGCACCTCGGCACACCATGTCTGCGCTTCCTGGAACAGGCGCGGCAAGTCGTGCACGAGGTCGAGCGTGGCATGTGTTTCGAGCAGCGCCAGCCCAGATGCAGGTGAACTCCCGCGAGCGTCAAGGGTCACGACAAAGACCTCCCGCCGCTGAAACGAGGCGAACAGGGAGAAGAGAAACGTCAAAACGACGGCGATCGTGGCGAGACCTGATGCTGCCGCCGCGATGGAGAAAAAGCGCGTGACCCCGCTGTCCGCTACAAAATCGCCGTAACCAATGGTTAAAAGCGACGTACCGGCGTAATAGACCGCGGTGCCAAGGTCCTGCGCCGGGGGATGGATACCGCTGCGCAGACCAAAAAAGATAAGGCCGAAGCCGAGGATCAATCCGAAGACCCAAGCGCAGAACAGCAGCACCATGTTGAACGGTGCGAAGATACCGAGCAAAACCTCTCGACGCTGCGCGGGTTGAACGCCGATAAACGCGAAACGCCAGATGCGCCAGGTGTACCGGCGCAAGAGCGCGCTCACCATGACGATACTGCGGATGGGTCGGGGCACGATCACCGAAGCGAAGATGTCGAAGAGGATTGCGGCCACGATGACGCAGCCAAAGAAGACAGAAATGACGTCGGCGACTGGCACACAGCGAGGTTTCCCGTGCAGCTAGCCTCGCCCTACCGGGGTCCAATGAGGCTCGCATAAACGCATGGTGATCTTTGAAACGGAACGGCTACGGGTCCGCGAGCTGCAACAGAGCGATTTCCAAGGGCTCTATGCGATGTTCAACGATCCGTTGGTCATGCGCTATTATCCGAGCACCCGCGACGAGGGCGCAACTCAAGAGTGGCTGGACCGAATGATCGGATATTATACGGAGTCCGGATACGCGTTATGGGCGCTCGATCGTAAAGCGGATAACGCCTTCGTCGGGCAATGTGGGCTCTTGAAACAGAATGTCGACGGCCAGCAGGAGCTTGAGATCGGTTATCTTTTGAGCAGCGAGCACTGGCACCAAGGATACGCAACCGAGGCTGCGCGGGCATGCAAGAGCTACGCGTTTGAAAAGCTCGGCCGGCCCTACGTCATCTCGCTCATTCGGCCTATCAACACCCCGTCGCGTGCGGTCGCCGAGCGCAACGGGATGTCGGTGTGGAAGAAGACCGTGTTCCGGGGGTATGAAGCCCTTGTGTACCGCGTCGACGCAAAAAGTGAGGATGCTCCACGATGAGACGCTTCCATGGATTTGATCATATCGATACGCGCGTGCGCACGCTCGCTTTAGTCGAGCCGTTTTACGATCGGTTGATGCCTGAGCTCGGGCTGCCGCGCAAGAATCATGCGCATGTCGACGAGAACGGCGATTGGCACGAGCCGGATGAGGCACGGCCATACAATGCGGTGGAGTATTACGAGCCGATCGTAAGTGGCGGCGTCGTGTGCTTCATCGGGTTCATCGAGGACCGCGCTATGACGCCGACGTTGACGAGGATTGCGTTCCGCGTCAGTACGGTCGAAGATCTGCCGCGCTGGCATGAGGTGCTGACCTCGATTGGCGCGAGCAACATCGAGTGGTCTGCCTCAGCGGAGTATCCCGCTATTTTTTTCGAAGATCCAGCCGGCACCAAGCTCGAGGTGGTCGCCCGCCGTCCGACACCGTAGGTTCGCTAACTGCTAGTGGCGTAAACCAAGGACGCCCACGACGATCTCGATGGCGATCAGGACGATGACGATGAGCTCGAGGAACTCGCTGCGTGCGACTTGCGCCTCATCGACGAGGTATCGGTAAACGTCGCCAACGGCATCAAGTTTACTCTCGATCTGCCGCTGCCACACGTCCAAGCCGAGCCGGGCGGCGATGGCGCGGTAGATGCGCGCGTAGTACGCGTCACCGGTGATCTTCAGTGCATTGCTTGCGCGGTCTGCAAGCTCGCGGATATCGACCATGAGATAGCTTAGCTGTGCTGCACGTTGTTCAATACCGCGCCGCCGCATCGGCCGAAACCTGGCTCGCGGCGGGAAATCGGCGGCGTAGATGACGTCGAGCTCTGCATCGAGCCGCGCGTCGTAGGTGCGGAATTCGACTAGTTGTGAGTTGGCGAACTCGAGCAAGTCGGCAACGACTTCAGCATCTGCGTGGCTGTCGAAGATAAATGCGGAGTCCCACTGCACGACGACGAGGTCGTCGGGAAAGTAGCTGAAGTTGAAGCGCAGGGCCTCGGACTCCTCGCTCTGAGAGAGTTGTCCGGTCTCGGCGAGCATGAGCCGCACGAGCTGAGAGCGCAAACCGTCGAGCAAGACTTGAGAGTCGATTGGGTCCGCAAGCTGCTCGATCGTATTGATGAAGTAATCTTCAACCAGCGGCTCGTGCGGTTCGTCGAGTGCCGCGCCGCATTCCCGAAGCACTGTCTGCGCGCGCTCACGGGCAAGCGCCGGCAATGCGTCATCAGCGCGAAGGCCGGATACAAGCTCGATGAAGCTCGACCATGGTCCGGAGTAAGGGAAGCTGAAGCCGATGGAGATGACCCCGTAATCGTAGATCTTTGCGCGCGCAGAGCCGGTGCGATCGCGCACAGTCACTTCGTCAAGGTTTGCAACGCGCGGTGGCACGGTGAATTGTATCGCCTCGGGCGTCGGAACAGCACGCGAAAGCGGTGCAGGCTGGAAACTCAGACCGGCGATGTTCTCGAGCCGCTTGAGATCGATCGTATCCGCCACGTCAAAGAGATAGCAGGCGGAGAAGGTCGCCGACGTGATATGTGGATCAGCAGTTGGAAGCGAAGCATCGCCCAAACGCATGGTGACCGCCCTTACTTGGGCGGTCACCGCTTCCCTCGTGTCGTCCGCGCTCGCGCGCCGTCTGGTGGTCTGTTACGAACAGCCCATGCTGCGCCCGCAGCTGTCGCACACGTAGCAGGCGCCATTGCGGCGGGTGATCGAGCCGCACACATCGCACAGCGGAGCATCACCCATGAGCGATGCCATTTGCGCTTCACGCGAACGGATAGCACTCAGCTGCGCCGCGAGCTCGGGGTCGACGGCTGGCCGATTCGCAGTTGCAGGGGTCGACACACGACTCACGGCCTGCGGCGGGATTTGGGCGCGTGACGGTTTCGCATCCTCCTCTGCTTGTTGTGCGCTCACTCTCGCTTCGAATTCAGCGTGCGCATGATCGTCGCTATGCGTGTCGTCGACATCTTTGTCCTCAGGCTTCACTTGGACGAAGTCCGTTCGGCCCAAATACTCCATGCCGAGCACGCGGAAGATGTAGTCGACCACGCTCGTGCAATGTTTGATGTTGGGGTGATCGACAAAGCCATTCGGCTCAAAGCGCGTGAACACAAATTTGTCGACGAACTCGTCAAGCGGCACGCCGTACTGCAAGCCGATCGACACGGCTATAGCAAAACAATTCATTAAACTTCGGAAGGACGCGCCTTCTTTGTGCAGATCGACGAAGATCTCGCCGAGCGTGCCATCCGCATACTCGCCCGTACGCAAGAAGACGGTATGACCCGAAATTTTCGCCTTCTGCGTCCAGCCGCGGCGTTTCGCTGGCAACCGGTTGCGTTCCAGAGCTTGCGCCACTTTTCGTTTGAAATCGGTGTTCGTGGCATTGGCCAAGATGCGCTGCGCGGCTGCAAGGATCTCGTCGGGACGCAACTCCTCAGCGCGTTGTTTGCGTGCAGCATCGAGTTGCTTGGCGAACTCTTCCGACAGCGCTAGTTGCCGTTCGTTGTCGCTCTCTGTCGAGGTCTTGTCAGTCCCCTTGTTCGAAAGAGGCTGCGAAAGCTTGGAGCCATCGCGATAAAGCGCAATCGCCTTGAGCCCAAGCTCCCAAGATCGCATATATGCCTCTTTGATGTCGTCCACGGTGGCTTCGTTCGGCATGTTGATCGTCTTGGAAATAGCACCACTGACAAATGGCTGCGCTGCAGCCATCATTCGGATATGACCCATGTGGTGGATAAACCGCTTCCCAAGCTTCCCGCACTTGTTTGCGCAGTCGAACACGGCATAATGCTCTTCTTTAAGATGCGGCGCACCTTCAATAGTCATGGTACCGCAGATGTAGTTGTTAGCAGCCTCGATCTCGTCACGGCTGAAGCCAAGTTGCTTCAAGAGATTGAAATCGCTCGCATTGAATTGGTCGGCTGGTATTCCGAGCCGAGCCAGCGCCTCTTCGCCAAGCGTCCATTGATTGAACGCAAAACCGATCTCAAACACGCTTGGCAGTGCTTTCTCGATCTTGATAATATCGTCGTTGGTGAAGCCTCGGGCACGTAAGGTCTCCACATTAATATAAGGAGCCCCGTAAAGGGATGCGGATCCCTTAGCATAACGGACGATGTCGTCGATTTGCTCCTCAGTATAGCCCAAGTTGCGAAGCGCAGCGGGCAGTGATTGATTGATGATCTTGAAGTACCCGCCGCCCGCTAGTTTCTTGAATTTAACGAGTGCGAAGTCGGGCTCAATACCAGTCGTGTCGCAATCCATGACAAGTCCAATGGTGTTATGGGAAATGAAGCCGTTTGCGAAAT
>JAFANK010000192.1 GCA_019232725.1 Vulcanimicrobiota bacterium
CTAGGCGTGTCACGGGGCACACCTGCGCATCGTATAGGGCTAAGCTCGTAACGCACCGCTTCGTCCATGGGTCTTATGGGCGGGTACCCATAGCCTTTTGGTGAGCAGCATTGTGAAGATCAATCGACGCGCCACTCCGTGGGGTCGCCGGCGACGGCCGGCCGGCGCGAGCGTTGCCGCCTCCTATGACGAGACGACGGCCGACAAAGAAATGCCGGTCATCGTGATGCTGCTGATCGCGATCGTTCCCGTGTTGTTATGGGCCGCGGTGAACGCACCGCACGTGTCGCAAACGTTTGCGAGCCTGCTCGCCGCCGCAGCCTTGCTCGAAGTCGTCGCTCCCGACGGCATCCGCTTTGGGCGCCGCATCGTGGGCACTGCGTTTTGCATCAGCGCTGCGGGCTTCATGCTGTACGGCGCACCCGTTGCCGTGCTCATCGGCTGCGTGCGCGGCATCGTACGCGCGCTCAAGATCCCGGCCGCACGCCTGTGCACAGCCCAGGCGATCGCTTGGTCAATCCTGGCGCCGCTGTTCGCGTCGTTGCTCGCAGTCATGGTCACAAAGCACTCTGCCGCCTGGGCAGGCGCGATCGTGTTCGTCATCGCGTCGTTTGGCCTTGAGCTCTTCGCTGCCGCGGCCGGGTTTGCGCGCACGGGTTCGGTCAGCTCCTCGGATGCGTGGCGCGGGTTTTTCCCGTGGCCACCGGTGCAGTACGGCGCGTATGGCGTCATCGGGTATGCGCTCGCCGGTGAGCTGAGCGCGGGCCACTTAGGCGTGCTGCTGTTCTTGGCCGTACCATTCGGACTTGCGCGTGCAAGTCTCGGCTCGGCGGGCTGGGGTACGGAGAAGTACGTGGCCTTGCTCGAGCGCGAGAACGACACATTGCTCAACCGCATCGGCCAATTCGACCGCGCCAATGGCGACCTCATCGAAGCGCTTGCGATCGCCATTGACGAGCAGGACAATGCCGAGCGCGGCCGGACCAACCGCATCGCGCAGATCTCGTCGCGCATTGGGTCGGCGCTGGGCATCACCGGGTGGAACCTCGAGGTGCTGCGGCGCGCCGCCTTGCTCCATGACGTCGGCGTCTTGGCGCTGGGAGGCGGCGAGCGAGGTGCGGCGCACTGCGAACTGGGCGCACGCTTTGTCGCGCGCTGGCGCGATGGCCGCGTGATCACCAAAGTCATCGAGCAGCACCACGAGCGCTTGGACGGCAGCGGCTATCCGCGCGGCCTCAAAGGCGAGCAGATCGTGCTCGAGGCGCGCATCGTAGCGGTCGCTGAGGCATTCGTCGAGCTCACCTCGGGCCCAACCGCACAGTCGACGCTCGACGCCCTCGCCGAGATCGGCGCGCGGCGCGGTTTGGAGTTCGATCCGCAAGTCGTCGACACGCTCGCCCAAGCGGTCGAGCCGCGTACGGCAGACGTCTTGCCGATGACGCGCCGCGTCCGCTAGCGAGTTGCTCTCGCTCTAGAAGGCCTACAAGCGCGGACGGTTGGTGACAATGTCCCCGAATGGCGTCGTGTCAAGGGATGCGAGCACGCCTTGTGCGTAGCGCGCGAGGGCGAGCTGGTCGATCGGGCATGGCGCGTTGTGTGCGTCTGAAAGACGCACGATCGCCCGCTCGAGCGTGATGCGTGCGCCGACGGTATTGCCGCGTTGCAAGTGCACAAACGCGGCCGCCAGTTGGATGAGCCCCCGCAATCCCCGGTCGCGGGTGGCCAGCCATCGTGGCTCGAGCGTCTCGTGGGCGTCGAAGAAACGCCCCTCGTTCCAGCAGGCAGCGAACCGCCGCAGATCATCGGGCCAGTTATCTTTGGCAGGTACCGCGCTCACGCGAGCGCTTCGTGCGCGGCTTGCAGCGTGCAATCGATATCGTTTTCGGTGTGTGCGCCAGTGAGGAACATGAGCTCCATGGATGAGGGCGGCAAGAGCACGCCGCGCGCCAGCATCGCGTGGTAAAACGCCGCATAGGCCGCGGCATCGACTTCGCGCGCTTGCGCCATGTTCTCATGGGCCGGACCCTTTCGGAATTTGAGATCCACCATCGATGCGCATTGCGTGACCGGAAAATCAAGCCCGCGTTGTCTTACAATCGCGGCGAGTCCGTCAGCCAGCCGCCGCGCAAGCTTCTCCAAACGTTCGTGGAAGCCGCGATCTTCGGCTAGTACATCGAGCAAGGCATGCGCGCCCGCCACGCAAGCGGGATTGCCTGAGAACGTGCCGCCCACGAACACTGCGCCGTCTGGTGCAAGTTGGGCCATAATATCGGCACGCCCGCCGAATGCCGCGATGGGCAGGCCACCGCCTAAGGTCTTGCCGATGCATGTCAGATCGGGCTCGACGCCGTACAGCGCTTGCGCGCCACCGGGCCCCACGCGCAAGGCCGTGATCACCTCATCGAAGATCAACACGGCTCCCGACTTCGAGCAGAGCTCGCGCAACCGTTGGAGATATCCAGCTACGGGCATGCACAGGCCCATGTTGCCGCAGATGGGCTCGACGATGACTGCCGACACCTCGCCCGCATGACCAAGAAGCGCGCGTGCCACGGCATCAGCGTCGTTGTAAGGGAGCACGATGACATCGCCACTCACCGCATTCGTGACACCGGCAGCGAGGCTTGGCGTGGACAGCGACGAGGCGCCGGCGGAGAATATCATCGCGTCGCTATGCCCATGATAGCAACCCTCAAAACGGATACATTTCTCTCGCTTGGTGAATGCGCGAGCAACCCGGAGCGCGCTCATGCACGCTTCGGTGCCGGTGGACACAAAGCGCACGCGTTGCATCGACGGGAATAAGCGCTGCACGCGCTCCGCCAAACGCACTTCCTCGGGATGCGTCGCCCCCAACACAGCGCCCGCGTGCATTGCTCGTCCGACCGCTGCAGCGACCCGCAGGTCACCGTGGCCAAGCAAGACCGGACCGTAGGCGCAGATGTAATCGATATAGGTGCGGCCGGTGACATCCAGGACGTGCGCACCGTGGCCGCTCGCGAGCATTGGCGTGGGAGCACCGACCGGCGACCCGGCACGCACCGGGGAATCGACTCCGCCGGACAGGGCGGCCCGTGCACGGACCCATTGGGCAACCGCGAGAGCATCAGGCGCGGGTGCGAGATCGTTATCAAATGAGGCAACGCGACGCTGCATAGCCGCGCGCTTAGCCGGACGCCGGCTTAAGTCCCATCGATAAAGAGAGGGCGGCATTCATGCCGCCCTCGTTGACGTACGTTTTGTCGCCCGCGCGCCCTAGTCTATTGGCCTTCGTCGAGCCAGGCGATGATCGAGTAACGATTGGTCACCGGGAAGCCAGGCGGCGGATTTGCCGCGAGCCGA